>JAAXOC010000061.1 GCA_014237145.1 ANME-2 cluster archaeon | reverse complement strand
ATTTGAACATATCCAATATGTAACTGGGCATCGTATGATGCCATAGCTTGAAATTGCGAATCGATCATAGTATTTGTTTGGTTTCAAGGAACTTTTACAGATAATACAATGAGGGGGAGAGATGGGGGTGAATAACGAGCACATCCGACCTCCAAATTCAACTTGGGGCAATTCCTGGACAATATGACCATTTTCTACGTCCTTTGCAAGTGATTTATTGATAGACTGATTACCTTTTGCCATACATTATAATATAGGTCATATATTATATAAAGTTTATTATTTATTATGTAATAAATTTTAAATAGTAACTAGACAACTTAATTTTAAATGTCTATCAGCTTCGGAAAATAATAAAAAGTCTCTCTTGCAATTCAGCAAACTTAATATAGCCAGCTAATATCTAACAACCACCCGAATTTTGTGGAGTGCTTGCAATTGAACACAGAGGGAACCAAAAACACGAATAACAACGCCTTCAGTAGATTATTTTCAAAGAAAAAACCAGATAAAAGCCTTTGCACTTATAAGACCCGTCTTTCAGATAGCCAAAAATCCCTGATAATAGATTGCAAAGGCTGTACCGAGGGTTACTCAGGTCTTGACGATCCGCACTGCCGCAAGAACATATTCCGGATAATGATCAATGAACCCATGGTAGACAGGCTGGTACTCTCCCACCTCTACGACCGGGATTATGAGGGAGAAAGTCTCAGGCTGCTATACCTGCTGGCAGGGTTCATTGACAACCTCAGGGTGTTTAGCGACAGTCAAGTGCCAGCCGTATGCGGGAAATGCCTTCCTGCGCGCCAGGAGTTCATATCCGGTGTACTCGAAACAGGACTACATGACCCTGTAAAGGCATACACCATGCTTGCAGCGCAAGTGGACTCAGGTGCCGTCTGTCATAACGATGAGCAAGGACAGGGGCATGCATGTACTGGTGATTATATCCATATGCTCACCAGGATGAGTAACTGTGTCGACGGTATAAAAGAAAGCATGGATGCCCGCCTTCCTGTTGATCAATTTTACACCCAGGCCATCAAACCATATACCAGGCCCGGGTTCTCCACATCCCGCATCTATACAGAACCGCCTGACAACGCTGTTTTTCTGGAAGGGTATGATGTAGGACGCAGTGGCGGCCGGTTGATGCAGGTGTCAATTTACAGCTTATCGGACAGGCCCGAGAGCCTGTACTTCCTTATCCCATTAGAATACAACCTACGTCCTGAGGAACTGGAATTGCTTGAATCTGTACGCTCGCACCTGATGCGCCACCGCCCTGATGACCTGAATTTTGCAGACCCTGCCAACAGCCGTGAATATTTCAGGCGGCGCAGCCAGCAATTGCTTTCAGATGAAGCAAAGCACACTGGTATTAAACTAAAAGCAGACCAGATATCAATGTTCTCTGACATCCTGGCAAAATACACCACTGGATTGGGTATCCTGGAAGATGTGCTGTCCGATGCAAGGATCACGGATGTATACATCAATGCGCCTGTGGATTCCAACCCGGTCCATGTGGTTATCGAGGGGGAAGAGTGCTCCAGCAACATCTACCTGTCCCAGGATGACGTTGATGCCATGATCTCACGCTTCAGGGCACTGAGCGGCCGCCCCTTCGGGGAGGCGAACCCTATCCTTGATATGGACCTGGCCGAGTACAAAGCCAGGGTATCATGCATAGGCAATCCGCTGAGTTCAGGCGGCCTGGCATATGCGTTTCGAAAACATGCCCGGACTCCATGGACCCTGCCCAAACTCATCAATGAAGGCTCAATGACACCGCTGGCTGCAGGACTGTTGAGCTTTTTGGTTGACGGACATTCATCCATACTGATAGCAGGCGGTGTGGGTGCGGGCAAGACTTCATTGCTGTCAGCCATGCTGCTGGAAGTGCCCCAGAAGTACCGCATCCTGACAATTGAGGATACACCTGAACTGCCGATACGGGAGCTGCAGCGCCTGGGCTGGAAAGTGCAGGGTATGAACACCCGCTCGGCTGTTGGCGGCTCTGAATCTGAGATCGCGCCCGATACTGCATTGAGGGCGGCACTGCGCCTGGGAAATTCCACGCTGGTCATAGGTGAGGTAAGGGGACCTGAAGCCAGGATACTATACGAGGCCATGCAGGTAGGCACTGCCGGCAATTCGGTGCTTGGCACAATACATGGTGCATCAACCCAGACCGTGTATGAACGTATCGTTGGTGCGCTGGGCGTGCCCGAACAGTCATTCAGGGCTACGGATGCGATTGTCGTGTGCTCTAATATCAGGATCAGCGGTAGTATGCGCAAAAAGAAGCGGCTGGTGCAGGTCTCTGAGGTTACTACTGCCAACTGGGATGGTGCAAGTACGTCCTTCAATGACCTGATGAAGTTTAATGCTGCTACTGACAACATCGAGCCCACCGACCTGCTGGATATGGGACAGTCTGAACTGATAGGCAGGATCGCTGATAAGTGGGGCATAAGCATTGACGAGGTGCTGCTGAATATCAAGATGAGGGCGAATATCAAAGGGGCAATAGCCAAAGCCGGTGAGAATAAACCTGAACTGGTGGAAGCAGATGCGGTTGGGCAGGCTAATAATATGTTCTGGCTGCTGGTGAATGAGTTGCAGGAATGGGACGGGAGTGTGGATATGGTTGAAGTGTACCGGCGGTGGAGTGAGTGGTATGAGGGGATTGTATCAATGGAGGAGTGATTTTTTCCAGTCCTTCATTTTATCTGTTGGCGATGTTTAGTTTTGGCTTGAATAAGAAAGGAGTGTTTCAAGGTATACAGGTCTGTATATATACAGATCTGGATAGTCACAATTTGATTATTTCTATGGTTTTATGATACAACGAAAATAGTTATTGTCTTATCCGTACCTTTTGATCTCACCTTACTTACAACATACCTAAACAGTTACCATTTATTTCAACGCTGAATTGGTACCCAGTACAATCGGCTCAGGAGCAAACTCCCACGGCCGTTTTTGCTGCCACTGCCGCACCCAGTCATCAGGCATGACAAGGCAAAGGGCTGCCAGGTCGCCCAGGTAGCTGTCAAGTGCGGATGGCCTGAACTCCACATCCTTTGACAGGGCCGGGAATGACTTGTAGAACTCTTCCTTTACCAAGGGCAGCAGGATATGCCTGTTGTTCATGAACACACTCCCGCCGATAATAAACACCCGTGTGTCCAGGATAGCGTTAATGGAAACCAGCCCCCTTGCGAAATACCTTGCGGCATTAGTGATCACTGACTCTGCCTTGGGGTCGCCCTTACGAAACAGGTTGAATACATCCTCAGCTGTCACATTCTCAGCCGTCACACCTTCAGCCATCACACCTTCAGCCGTCACACCTTCAGCCGTCACACCTTCAGCCATCACACCTTCAGCCGTCATACCTTCAGTCGTCACACTTTCAGCCGTCACACCCTCAGATGTCATATCCACGGCAGTTACTCTGCTCTTGTAATCCCTGGCAATTGCTACACCCGAAGCCAGGGCTTCCATATCCCCGAAATTCCCGCAACCGCACCTGGGTCCATCATCTACCAGATAGATGTGGCCGATATGTGGTGCATTTCCGTTCTTACCCCTGATAAGTCTCCCGTCAATATAGGCTCCGCTACCGATACCTGTGCTCCAGGTGATATAGATGACGTTGTCCTCGCCCTTGCCGGCACCGAACATCCTTTCGGCTGTAACAGCCGAGATGCCATCGTTCTCGATGTGGATATTATTGTATATCCGGGACAGTTCCCTTTGCAGCGGAATCTCAGTCCAGTCATTTGGTATGATCCCCCGCTCATTTGCAAGCCCACCACACAGGTTGGGTGCCACCAGCACAAGTTCGCCATCCCGTATTCCAAAGGGACCGCAGGTGCTGACCCCGAGTGCGGTAATTTCATCCCTTTCGATACCAATCTGCTCACAGGCATGCCCAACCAGGAAATCTACCTGTGCTGGTACTGCCAGGTTGTCACCCTCAAGATGCACAGGTTGGTACACCTTGACCAGTATCCTGCTTATGTCCGCAATGCTAACTGTTATCTTTGTCCCACCGATATCAACAGCAGCCAGATACGGCTTATCCATAATATTTCACCCCTGCCAGATTGAATACGGTTTCATTTTATTTCAAATTTTGGAGGCACAACCAGCACCAGCACCCTGGAATGGCGCAGCACCTTTTCGGTAACGCTTCCGGTCAGCTTCTTGAGCCCGGTCTTGACATGCGTCCCTATCACGATCCTGTCCATACCCCTTAATTCTGCAGTCTCCACTATCTGCTCAGCCGGGTCTCCCTCTTCGATGAAAGTAGTAATATTGCCAGCATCTATGCCTGCTCCAACCATGGCATCCTTATAGACGGATAGAAGTTTCTTTGCTCCCTCCTCCATCCATTTTTTTCTTTTTTGTCCTGTTGCACTTATTACATGCAATAAAATAATGTTAGCAGAGTGGGTTTTAGCGATCCTTAAACCTACCTTTGCTGCTGTTTTTGAACCTGCAGACCCGTCAATGGGAATTAGGATTTTCATCAGAACCCAAAAGCTATCTGGAAATTATTTAAATCATGTGAAGTAATACAGAATGTAATACATTGGTTGTTATACAATAGGAAATTTATATGTACAAATATGAAAAATTCAAGAAGATCGATAAGAATGACCATTCTGAGGTCACACGCCTATTGAAAAAGACCACTCATTTCACTGCCCGTGAGTGGGTGATTGCCAGGCTGTGTGCTGATTTTAAGAACGTACATGGCCGTAGTGAGATGACCTGGATCGGGCAGAACCTGCCTGACCTGGTACCGTTCTTCAATGAACCCTATTCCAGGCAGGAGGTATCCAATGCCCGGGCATCGTTCAAGAGGAAACTTGAGCGCTCCGGCACTACCTTGTTCTACTCTTATTACAGTGGCCTCATCACCAAGGAGGAAATGCTGGAGATCATTACCAATATGACGAAAAATATCGGCATTCTGCTGGATATGGAAGACACGCCACCCGATGGCGACCATACCGAAGGTGTTCAGAACTTAATGGTTGATGTGCTGCGCCGGATCAACTCTGCCCTTGAAGAAGAAGCCTGATCTGATCTGCTGCAGTATGGATGATCTTCTCGTGGTCAAAGGCCAGCGGCGGCAGATCATCCGGGTCGAACAATGCCGTATCCCTTGCATCTGACGAAGCTTCCAGGCTGCCATGCCCGGTTGCTGTGAAGCAGATGGTCACAGTATGACCCCTGGGGTCCCGGTTGGGGTCTGAGAACACACCCGCCAGCCCATTCAATTCCACATCAAGCCCGGTCTCCTCCTTTGCCTCCCTGGTAGCTGCATCTTCCACTGTTTCCCCCACATCTACGAATCCGCCAGGCAGTGCCCACTGCCCTCGGAAAGGTGGATTCATGCGCTGTATCAGTACGAGCTTTCCCTCCAGCAGGATTATTATGTCCACTGTGAGCAGGGGAGTTACGGGTTTACCCATTTCCAGGCCCTCTGCCGGTATTGATCTCGTATATGAACTGGTCCACGAAAGTTTGCAGGAACCTGTTCCTTTCCTCTGCCATTCCCCTGGCAGTATCTGTATACATGGACCCGGGCAGCAGCATTAGTTTTGTGAGGATATGGTCCAGTGCATATTCTTTCCCGTCTGGCTCCCGCTGGCTGGCCAGGGGGTCATCAGGATGGTACAGCCTGTGGTTGTGGGCGCCCGAATAGGCAAATGTCATGGCCGCACCTACTGCACCTGAAATATCCAGCCTGTCAGCGTCCTGGAGTATCCTTGCTTCCAGGCTGTCCGGTGTTATACCTGAACTGTAACGGTGGTTGGCAATGGCATAGACCACGGCCGGTATTTTTTTTGCAGGAAAGCCTGCCCTGTCAAGTATACCGGGGGATAGTTGTGCGGAGAGGGCAGCGTGGTCAGTGCTTGGGTCCTTTAGTTCGGCGGGACGCCCGATATCGTGGAGCAGGGCTGAGGCTTCCAGTATCTCGGGGTCGCCTCCTTCGATGCTGCTGATATGGAGGCACAGGTCCCTTACCCGCAGGGTGTGGGTGATGTCATGGCCTGCGCTGGGTGTGCCTTCGAGGTGGGTTCTGGCTGAATGTAGTATTTGTTGCATCATGTATATCGCAATTCAAATGTATCCGGGCGGTTTTCTCTGCGTTTTGTATATTTAAACCATATCCTGATAAGGTCCTTTTTTACCACAGTGTTCACAGGGTAGTGTTACCCCATATGTGCATTTATTACATATTTCGCAGTGCCATTCTCTCCAATCTTTACATTCTCCGCATGTTTCACAATGCCATGTACAATTATCTTGAACCACCGCATTCCAGCAAAATGAATACCAGTACACCTCCATGCATTCTTTGCATTCATATTCATTTAATAAATCTTTCAATTTAACTGTTTCACAGCCGCATGGCAATTCATGTTCCTCATCTAATTCTTCCTGTGACAGGGCTTTAACAATATTGATATTTTCAAGAGCACAGGTTGAATAGTTTTCCACATCTATTTCATTGAACGGATTCTGGCAGTCAGTGCATCCACATTTGTCATCACATGGTTCATGATTTTTGAAACAGGCACACCGGTTATTTTTACATCCGGATTTACAGTTACAATGATAGTTCTTTTCCATTTACATGACTCCTAATCGTTATTTTCAAGGTTATCAAGATTAGCTAACAGTTCAGCTTTTCTTTGTTCCAGGGAGGCAACTTGGGTTTTCAACTTCTTAAATTTTTTGTTGGCCAGTGCCAACTTTTTCTTGATTTCATACTCCTTTAGGTAGTTGCTTCCATATTTTTCAGCTACAAATGTTTCCACTTCACTTCTGATCAGCTTATAATATGGGTTCCCAAATACACTATTTATGCGGTAATGTAGTTTGCCATCCTCAATGCCCTCAATAATTTCCTCCTGTGTAAGCCCAAATTCGTTTCGAGCGGACTTATCACTAAGGGTAGCCCCTTTCTTAAACCAGGCGAAATTTATTTCCTTATCTTCCTTCATCGTTCCTTCTTTTTATATATAAGTTAAGTTGTCCAACGGGCTCTATCAGCCCCTCAAACTTCGTATGATTCACCGCAATCACAATATCAAGGTCTTATCCTTAAAGGAGAGCAGCTCCACACTGGGCACCAATCGCGGCCTGATACTGTCAGCGATTAAATTGCATATACGCTCTTCTTCATCCAGCGGATCCTCACCTATAACCTCTGGATTCATCCTCCACTCCGATTACTAAGCGCCCTCCGGCAGTGTTGGCAAAAGCCACCAGCGTTTTGAGCATGTTTTTGGGTGAGGAAATATCGCGCTTAAACTCCAACGTCTTGCCCTCTGGCATGGAGACCAGTTGGGTGATCGAGTTAGTCATCTATTCTACCTCATTTTGTATAAAAGCTACTGCTGATTCAATGGTTCGCTCATCGAATTTTTCTTTAAATCCGACGGTGTCGGATTCTCCGGTTTTGATGAGGTCTTGTAGGTTCATGATTTTGATTTGAAATGGTGTATCTATTTGGATTTTCGACTACACTCAAATTCGTTTGTCGATCAGTTTCTCAATAAGATCATAGTTTTCAGATATCCCTGCTACTGTATTGTAATCTATTCTATACTAAGCACTTTTGAAGTAACTGCTATGAGAGTACGTTTCCCCTTTTTGATATCTTCGATCCTTTTCATACGATACAATTTTTCTTACAATAGTAACGGCATACTCATATCCATCTTCTATATTATTCGGTAAATAATCCATACTATTCACCTAAAATTACATATCCACCTGTTTTATCAGAGCCTTCCTTTTTGATTTTGCCATCCCCTATTAATTCTTGCAAATATCGTTTTAATGTACCAAGAGGGATTTTCGTATTTTTTTCTATATCTTTCCTCTTGCAGTTCGGATTCAATTTAATAAATTCAAAAATTTGATCACTTTTTAGTGGCTCATTTAGTGGCTCATTTAGTGGCTCAGTTATCGGCTCTTTTTTAAAATCCGGATGTATCAATAACCGCGTGATAAACTGCACCCGCTCTTCATCAGTTATGAAAACTTGTTTTGGCGAGCCATTGTATTTCATCGCAGCCCTTATTTTTCTAAAACCGGTATTTTTACCTTCAGTCAATCTTAACTCTTTTAAAAAATCTCCAATTCGTCGATTTCGGTATCGTTTTGATATTACGATCTCATCATTAATATTATCTTTATTTAACGGAGGAAGAGGACCGGGATAGCTTATTATATCGATTCTGTCAAGCTCGATCCTGACTTCAACTGGTGCATCAATTTCGTAGCTCTTATGATATACTGCATTTACTAGCGATTCTTCAATTGCAGTATAAGGATATGTGAAAAATCGTATTGCTTCTGCCTGTGTGTTTATTTTTTGGACTCTTTCGCGAATAGCAGCATTTCTTATATACTGCAATGCCATTTTTATTTGAGATGAAATAGGCCCTTCAAACTTTTCTTCTTCGAATTTATCGCCTACCCTGTCATGAAAAACAGTTACTTCAATCCATGGAGTCTTAATATATTTTTCAGGATTTTGCGAAAACATCAAAAGCCCGACATTTTTAGGCTTTAAATATTCTTTTGGACCGTCAACAATATTCAGGCTTCTGCACATATCTTCAAAACTCAAAGTATTGGGGTTTAAATTTGAATTTATATCACGTAAAAAAACTTTCATCAATTGTAAGTCAAGGTCTTCAATAGATGCATGAGGGTTTATCCGGTCATCATAAGGGATTTGATTGGACATCCCAATTAATTCTTTTTCCTCTTCTGTGTTTGCAATAACTGTTGCTGATGAATGTCTGATATAATACATATATTCGGATTTCCTGCCTAGTGCTTTTGGTGCCTTATAGGGTCGTGCAGGCCCTCCCGGACAATATAAAACAATAACCATTTTACCTGAATGCCTGACAGGCTCAATGATCGGAAAATAGGGTTATTGTAATTTGTTCGATAAATTTAGAAGTTGTTTCATAATGCTGTCAACCTGCTTTTCTTCCAGGCCAATTATGTCGTGATTATCCGACACACCCAATAAAATATATCCTCCACCCCAGTTGTTAAAATCATTGGCAAAAGCGCACATTGAATGAAGAATTGCTTCTGGATTAAAACCTTTTTTTAATTCAATCCGTTCAGACTCGATCAAGTTGCCCTCAATTAACTGTTTAACGCTTATGGGTATTGCCATTATTGCTCACCGTATTTATTTAGTTCTTGTCCCACTTCTCACAATTTCTGCATATCATAAATCATCATCCACACGATGCTGATAATACCAGTACTGTCCATTGAATTTCTGAGCCTTGTTCTTCATCCACATTTTGGATACTGTCAGGAAGGATTCTATAATAAGCTGCTTTCGCCTTTGTTTCATCCAAGAGTTTATCCCCGAGGATATCAGAGAACTGTGCGATACTTTTTTTATCCATACTCATATCTTCCCCACAACCCCTCAAACTTCGCATAATTCACCACAACCCCGTCATCTAGATCAATATCTTCAAGGCTGGCATCTTTTGCTAGATATTTGTCCCAGCTCATTCCTGTGGAATGCAGGTGCATCTGTGCCACTTCCTGCGCACTCATGGCACGATTGCTACTGTCCACTCTTTTGAGGCATCTGCCTTTTTTTGATATGGGTTTGATTGGATTTTCTTTAATTTTCACTGCTATGACAGTTTTTCCATCGACTTTGATCTTTTCCAGTTCAGGTATTATGCGGGGGTCTGTGCTTTGAGAAATTTGATTTGTCCACTGGTTGAGTGTTTCTTTTCCAACTTTTATGCCTTTGATATTGTTTTTATCAGATACACCTATGAAGATTATGCCGCCCTTTGTGTTAGCGAAAGCTACTGCTGATTCAATGGTTTGCTCATCGAATTTTTCTTTGAATTCGACGGTGTTGGATTCTCCAGTTTTGATGAGGTCTTGTAGGTTCATATTTTTGGTTTAAGGGCGTGTATCGATTTGGCTATAAATAACTCAGATTTTTCTATCAATCAATTTCTCAATAAGTTCATAGTAATCCATAAAAGCAACTATTTGCCATTCCTTTCTCTCTTCATTGAACACATCTTCAAATACTGTCGATACATCAAATTTGATTGTTGTGTTGGTGTCAAGACGTTTTTTTGTTTCTTCTGCCAGAGAATCCAAAAAGTTCTCTTTGATTTCTCCTTTATCCGCTGTTATCTGCCGTTGTCTTCGGATGCTGTGATGTCTGATGCTTTGCGATAAGTTCTCTGACAGCAGGAACTAATTCAACAGGAACATCTATTGTAGTCTGGGTTCTGTCTTTATAGGCTGTCTCATCCTCGGCTAAGGCTTCCTCTTCTGTTTGTTTTTCATAATGGGCCAGAACTTTGTGTACCCTTTCTTCATCCCATCCTTTTGGGAATTTACTCTGCTTCATTCATTCTTTCACCTCCTGCGCTTATATGCTACTAATGGTTTACCAGCCAATTCTTCCTGAACCTTTTCTTTTAGCAACTCCAAACCCTTTTCAAGTTTCATAGCAACCATTTTAACAAAGATATTATATAAAATTGTGGTTTTGTTAATATTCTGGAATAAACAATAGAACAAATCTCCGGCTCCACTAAGATAAAATATTCACATCAGGAGATATTATACGAAAATAACCATCCCTAAAATAATCTGAAGATCTGGAACATTCATGAGCCTTCGGGACACCCATAAGCATGAAAATGGTATCCACTTCAAAAAGTATGGTCAAATGCAAGATTAATGTAGACATAAATTACACTGATTTTCACAACCACTATCAATCTGTGTAATCAGTGAAATCTGTGTCTCAAAATTCAGAGCACTATGATCAATTACCATTTAATTTGAAGGGAATACTGAAAATGCCATTTTCACAACAAATTTAACAACCAAATAAATTCCACAGTTTTGTAATGCATTAACCTTATTACTCATACTGTATTAATAACACCTGAAAAATCAAAGAAGGTTGAACAAACGGGTACTGCAAATTCTTTTATTCCAGGAAAAAATCGACAGTCATTTCTAAAACACCAATTACCAACTGAATTCATTATCCACTACACAAATTCACCAACCTTTCACACCCCCTGGCCGGTGTGATCAAAATGGACCTCAGCAGCAAGATACATGAAATAATACGTGAACTCGACCTGAAAGAAGTCCAGAGATGGACAGCCCTCAGCATCCTTGTAGGTATTGTGGGCGGAATTGTTGCCATCATATTCTATTCAGGCCTGTATTACGCCACCTATTACCTATTAGGAGGCATCGGCGGATATTTTCCAATTACCCCAAGAGGTGATGTTGACCTCCTGCCCGTTGTTACAGGCGAACCCAACCGTTTATTATTAATACTGCTCCCCATGCTCGGCGGACTGCTTGCAGGCTATCTGGTGTACCGCTTTGCCCCCGAGGCCGAAGGGCACGGCACCGATTCGGTTATCGATTCCTACCACCAGAAACAGGGTGTGATCAGGACCCGGGTCCCCTTTATCAAAGCACTGACATCCATGATAACCATCGGTTCCGGAGGAAGCGCAGGCAGGGAAGGACCCATAGCCCAGATCAGTGCAGGTTTCGGTTCCATACTTGCCACCAGGCTCCACCTCACTGACCGGGACCGCCGCATTCTCGTGATATGCGGCATGGCTGCCGGTGTGGGCAGCATATTCAAGGCCCCACTTGGCGGCGCAATATTCGCAATCGAAGTACTGTACAGGCAGGGTTCGGAATCAGAGGGCATCGTGCCCGCCTTTATCTCGTCCACCATCGCCTATTCCATATTCTGCTCAGTGTTCGGCTGGGGCTCCCTGTTCATCATGCCTAATTACCAGTTCACCCATCCATACGAACTTGTTTTCTATGCACTGCTTGGTATCGCATGTGCAGCCGTTGGTATCTTTTATGTACATATCTTCTACGGCATGAGGAACATCTTCAACAGATTGACCATCCCCCGGCATTACAGGCCTGCCATCGGCGGCTTTTTGCTTGGCATCCTTGCATTTTTCGTACCCGAAAGCCTGGGCGTAGGGTACGGGCTCATCCAGCAGGCCATAGACCAGCAACTTGTAGTAGGGCTTATGTTGCTACTGGTATTTGCCAAGATCCTTGCCACATCCTTCACAATCAGCAGCGGGGGCAGCGGTGGTGTGTTTGGTCCCTCACTGGTGATAGGGGCAATGCTGGGCGGCGTGCTGGGACTGACCTTCCATACTTTGTTCCCCACTATAGTATTGCAGCCAGCTACCTTTGTGCTGGTCGGGACGGCAGCCCTGCTCGCAGGTGTGGCAAAAACACCCATCGCCGCAATAATAATGGTATCAGAACTTTCAGGCAACTACAACCTGCTGCCCCCCCTTATGCTTGCCTCCACCCTGGCATATGTTCTGTCAGGCAGATGGTCCATATATGAAAAGCAGGTGGCTACAAGGATGGACTCCCCTGCCCACCGCCGCGAGATGACAATAGATGTGCTGGAACTAGTAACGGCAAAGGAAGCTATGAGTAGCGATATCATAACAATCGACCCTGCCACAAAGATTCAGACAGTACTGAACCTCATCCATAAATACGGTCATCTGGGGTATCCTGTCCTGGATAACCTGGAGCTGGTCGGTATGGTGACCTTTGAAGATGCGGAAAAAGTCCCCACCGATGAAAGGGACAGTGTAACTGCCGGTGATATCATGACCCGCTCGCTGATCGTGACCTATGAAGATGAGAATCTTGAAAAAGCTTTAAGGAAATTGCTGGATAACAATATCGGGAGACTACCTGTTGTGGACAGGGATGACCCCACCATACTATCCGGACTGTTGACTAAATATGACATTATCAGGGTACACGCACAGCTAAGCTCGAAACTTTGCAGGCTCCCACCGATGCGAAAATAAATCCTTACAGCGTCAGTTGCCTGATGATATCACTGGCACTTAGAATACCCACAGGACGGTCTGATGCCCCCATACCTTGTTCGGATAGTATGATCAGTCTGTGAATACGTGCGTCCAGCATGACTTTGGAAGCATTTTCCAGATCAGTGGAAGGGCTAATCGATTTTAACGAAGTCGTCATTATTGCTTCGGCAGTGTTATCCAGCAGTGATTTATCGACAACTACATGCAACATGTCCATTTCTGTGATAAATCCCATAATTTCCCCGTTATGGTCTGTAACTGCTACGCCAGAAACGTCCTGGTCAACCATTATTTTTGCAACTTCTCTGAGGGTGATATCCATGGGAACCGAAGTTACCCCCCTTGTCATAATGTCTCTTAATAAAATGTTATTTTTCATCATTGTTTTTCAACCTAATATGTTATTATCATCTTTAGGATAAATACTTTTTTTAAATTATTAAAAGTGAATAACTACTATTTCTTCCTCAGTCAGCCCAAGAATGCTTTTATCTCAGCATTCTTCTCCTTGTTCATGTCTATCATGCGCTCTGCCAGATGTGCGAGCAGGTCGTGTACCACATCGCTCTCCTCCGGCTTGGCACCCAGCCGCTCACCTACGAAGTCCAGCAGGAGGGCGAGCTCTGCGGGTGTGTCCAGGTATTGGGTGTAGAGTGCTTTTGCCTCATCCACAAAGACGGTGCGGCGGTCGGCGTGGGTGGGAAGGAGATGCGGCTGATAATAATTTTAAGACGATTTTAGCAGATTTGAAAGTTTATTTTTTATATTTGCCATACAAATTTATGTGGCTGTTACTTCTATTGGTACATTTACATTTTTGTCAATGAGCAAATTTAGCTTTTCAAATCCAATTACCCTATTGTCCTTATCCTTTTTGAGTATCACTTCGTCTCCTGTTTCCTCACAGATGAATTCCTTTTCAGGTTCATCGAACCATACATCAAGTGTGTTTGATTCCCGGTTGATGATGACTTTTATTTTTTCCATATCTGGACACCTTCTTTTATTCTATCTGTGATGTAAGCTGTAATGATGAATCCTTGACTATTATTTGTTACTACACACATATGATAGTTCTTATTGTGGTATTTTATATTCCTGTAAAACATATGGACATTTTCATCTGTTTTACTCTGACGGATGAAATCTGGATTTTTCAACGTGTCAATTACATCAGATTCCATACCTTTTACTATTGGATGTTTCACAGTGATAATATATTCCCAGTAGTTTCTTGAGGTAGTAACTTTAAAACCAAGGGGTGTTGTCACCTCAAACATTAAATCATTAGGTTCTGTCATGACCACATCTCTTTATTATTTGTTTCTTCAGATGCTTTCCTCTACAATCTTTATTTCCTCATCGCTCAGCCCGTACAACCTGTAGACTATCTGGTCGATAAGCCTATCCGTAGCCTCGATTCTACCCATGAGTGGCTGCAATTTATCCCTCGATTCCTCATACCATTCCTGGAGGTTTCTGTAATTGGTCGGATTCTCAAGCATGGATTCATCAAGGTTCTTCCAGCTATCTCTTCTGCTGTCATAGATTTCCCTGGCCCGTGCAAATGCCTGACCCACGTCTTCATTCCACTCAGGGCTATCTTTAATAAGCGATTCAAGATAATGATTGGAAAACAGATTTCGATTTTGCAGATAATTAAGAGTCAATTGAGCCAATTTTACCACTAAAATTTTTTATATTAAGAACAAAATGAAACACAATAAGATTTGTGGTTTTATCGTCTATAATAATCTTGAAAAAGTATAAAACGAAAAGTCTTTCCAGAATGCACATATTGAAAAGTATTATGAATGATAGCAACAAAGAATCACGAACAATACACCGCTTGTTAAGGAAATCATAATGACAGCAGAAAAAAATAACCAACCCGTAGATTTCCCGTTAGATGAAAGATTGCGGTCTCTTGATAACACAGATCTATGCGACCTGGGAGAAAACCTGATGGAAAAAAAACCTGAATTATACCAGTTGATCCTGGAATGGTTCAAAGAAAAAAAACAAAAAACCGCACCAAAAACAGATGCGAATGGCGATCTGGCATCTTTAGATGATAACCTCTTGTTCGAATACTGGGAAGATGCCAGACGTATAATCTCAGAGTTTAATGGGTATGGCGGCGGACCAGAAGATGCTGAATACGAAGCATACGGTTACCTGAACAATATTTCTGAACTGATAGAAGTGGGAAATATAACTGCCAATGCCAAACTCGAATTTTTGGACGAAGCTTTTGAAGAATACAACTACCATAACTCTGGTTTTGATGATAGATTAATGGATATTTTCTTTGAAATCTGCCAGACAAAGGAAGAATGGGAATATTTAGTGAAAAAACTTGATGAGCACCCATCTAACTGGAGAAAAAAACTGATTATGAATATTCAGAAAAAATATCTTCACGATGACGAAGCTTACCTTAAAGAGCGCATGAAAAACCTTCAATATGGCATGGATTATTGGGACCTGGTTAAATATTATGATGAAAAGGGAGACTTGCCAAAAGCACTGGAAACGGCAGAAGAGGGCATATTAAAAGGTGAAGGAAGACTTACTGAGCTATTTGAATTCCTGTCAGAACACTTTGCCAAAAAAGGAGATACTTCCAACCTGGAGCGGATTGTACATACAGCATTATCCCGCCAAAGTGAAGAAAAGAATATGCTGGATCGGTTGTTTGTACATTATAAATTAATGGGAGACTACAAGAACGCAAAAGAAACTCTGCTGGAATCGTTTGGGTTTACCAGTTGGCATAGCAGCTATTATAATGAGTATAAGAGAATGAAAGAATTCCTGAAAGACCAGGACTGGAAATCCATCGAGCCTGAAATTGTCAATAAGATCAAAGAAAAAGACCTTAATGATTATTTGCGGATATGTCTGGACAAAAATATGAAAGAAACGGTCATCGAATCAATTTTAAATCAGGGCTCTCCCAGAGGCAGGCTGGGACTTTTAAATGATGATGGTTTTGATGAGTTTGCAGATAAATTGGAATACGATTTCCCTGAAAAGGTCATCAAGTATTACTGGCAAAAAGCCTATAGAAACATCCCGGGCGGGAATAGAAGAACTTACCAGGATGCAGCAAAAAACCTAAAAAAGGTAAAAAGTATCTACATGGATATCTTAAAAGATTAAATTGAGTGGACAGAACGTTTTTCATAGCTTAGATCAGAATTGAAGAATAGGCCCGCTTTTCTCGATGAAGTGAGACTATTGTAGCATAAATGGGAGACTTATTATTATTTCCTGGAACGGTTTATAACCACAGAGAAAACAATAACGTTCTGTGCTCTCTGTAGCAGATAATATAAACAATGACCAATACAGATTTTATTCCCCGACTTTTTTTAATGGATGCGTTATCTACATTTATCTGCAGTCCGAATTCTCATAAGTTTAGCGGGAGACAATATTCACTGGAATCTAAATAAATAAGTACAATCAGAACCTTGAATATTTCCAGGTGGAACACATGCAAACAAATGTCATAAGGTCTCTAAACATTGGGAAATTGGTACGGATGGAACGGATTTTTGACAGGGAAACTCTTCGGACAATCATTATTCCCATGGATCATGGTGTTGGTGCAGGTCCCATTAAAGGATTGACCGACCTGTCGAAAATGGTGAACAAAGTGGCAGAAGGCGGCGCCAATGCTGTACTGGGACACATGGGCTTACCCAAGTACGGCCACCGTGGTTACGGCAGGGATGTGGGACTGATCATACACCTGTCAGCGTCCACTTCACTGGGCCCTGACCCTAACCATAAGGTACTGGTCACATCAGTGGAAGAGGCAATAAAAGTGGGAGCAGATGCAGTATCGGTACATGTTAACATTGGTGCCGAGGATGAAGCAGAGATGTTGAAGGGACTGGGCATGATCGCCAGCAAATGCGATGAATGGGGTATGCCCCTTGTGGCAATGATGTATCCAAGGGGACCAAAGGTTGATTCCGAACATGATGTAGAGTACGTCAGGCATGCGGCCCGGGTAGGTGCCGAACTTGGCGCAGATATTGTCAAGACAAATTATACCGGTGACCCGGATTCATTCAGGGAAGTGGTTGACGGCTGTCCTGTACCAATAGTTGTAGCCGGAGGACCCAGGATGGAGACTGAGCGTGACCTTTTGCAGATGGTATATGATTCAATACAGTCAGGCGGGCGGGGTGTGGCAATAGGAAGGAACGTATTCCAGGCAGATGACCCGGCCGTTCTGGTAGGTAAAATTTCAAAGGTTGTGCATAACGGATATACAGTTGACGAGGTCTATGGATAGTATGTCCTCAACCGATCTTTCGATACAACTTACCGGGCTTGAACTGGAAACCCCGACCATACTGGCGGCAGGCGTTCTTGGCACCACAGGTGCCTCACTGAAACGTATGACTGGGGAAGGTGCGGGTGCTGTGGTCACAAAGTCCATAGGCTCCGAGCCTAAGGAAGGCCACCCGAATCCTACTATGCTCAAACTGGATTGTGGGTTCCTGAATGCAATGGGCCTGCCAAATCCGTCTTACAGGGATTTCAGGAAAGAACTTTCGATTGCCAGTGAAGGCGGTGTTCCTGTGATCGCCAGCGTTTTCGGGGCACATCCGGATGAGTTTGTAGAAATAATTATCGGACTCAAAGGTGCCAGTGCCTACGAATTAAATGTAAGCTGCCCCCATGCCAGTGGTTACGGAACTGTAGTTGGTACTGACCCGGTACTGGTGGAAGAGATCACCAGGGCTGCCAAACGGACAACCGATGTACCGGTGTGGGTCAAGCTCACCCCGAATGTCACAGATATAGTGGAGATCGGTGAGGCTGCGAGCAGGGGTGGAGCCGATGCTGTTGTTGCTATCAATACGGTACGGGGCATGGCTATAGATATCCATAGCGGGTATCCGATACTTGGCAACCTGTACGGTGGCCTTTCCGGCCCTGCAGTACGTCCGGTGGCTGTAAAATGCGTATATGACCTGTATAAAGCACTGGACATCCCTGTCATTGGTGTGGGAGGTATCGGAAGCTGGCAGGATGCAGTGGAGATGATGATGGCTGGGGCTTCGGCGGTACAGGTTGGCTCTGCCGTTCATGATAATGTTAATATTTTCAGTGAGATTACCAGTGGATTGTCCGCTTACCTGAAGGCCAATGATCATTGCCTGGACGATATAATCGGACTTGCCCACAGGAAGGTGGAACCGTGAGACCTGTAAATGTGATAATAACAGAGATTATCAGGGAGACCCCTACCATAATTACTCTCAGGACCGATATTGAACCGGATGCTGCACCCGGCCAGTTCGTAATGGTATGGGTTCGGGGCCTGGATGAAATCCCGATGGCCCTGTCACACCCGGGTAGCATCACTGTGCAGAGTGTGGGCAAGGCTACTGAGGCACTGTCACGGCTGGAAGTGGGCGATAGTATTGGCATCAGGGGGCCGTTCGGGAATGGATTTGAAGTGAAAGAAAAAGGGGACAGAGAAGAAAAAGAAGGTGACGGAGAAGAGGATGGGGCTGGGAAAGGTAATAAGATAATGATCATTGCAGGCGGTGTGGGTGGTGCACCCTTGCTGCCACTGGCGCTGCAAGCCCATTCAAGAGACCTGGATGTTACTACCCTGATAGGAGCCAGGACAGCGGATGAACTGCTTTTTGAGGAGCATTTCTTAAAATGCGGTGCGATCAGTATAGCTACTGACGATGGAAGTAAAGGTCATCACGGGTTTATAACAGGAGCAATGGAGCTGTTCAACCTGGCCGGGTTTGACCAGTTCTATATCTGCGGTCCGGAGTTGATGATGAAAAGCGTGCTGGATATTCTCCGGGCAGCAGGGCTTGAGGCAATGGCACAATTAAGTCTTCACAGGTATTTCAAGTGTGGTATCGGTGTATGCGGCGCATGTACCATTGATCCATCAGGTCTGAGGGTATGCAGGGACGGCCCGGTGTTAAGTGGTGATCTGCTCATTAAAAGTGAATTGGGAAAGTACCACAGGGATGCCACAGGAAAGAAGATAATGTTTTAAATATTTAGTTGATTTATTGTAGTGTGATAGGTAGTGTAATAATATGATAGGCAGATTCAGGTTTGGTGATGAGGTTTTCACCGGCACTGTAGAAGGTGAAAGAGTTGTCGTGGAACGGGGGATGTATTGTGATACTTATACCCTGGATGAATTGGAGGTACTACCCCCTGTGACACCTAGCAAGATCGTATGTGTGGGATTGAATTATATAGACCATGCCCGGGAACTGGAAATGAAACTGCCCGGTCATCCTATTATCTTCCTGAAACCTCCTTCTGCTATTATCGGGCATAGTGATATGATCGTCTATCCTCCTGAATCCCAGCATGTGGATTATGAAGCAGAACTGGCAGTTGTGATCGGTAAGAGGTGCAGGAACGTATCTGCCATGCAAGCAGGTGACGTGATACTGGGATATACTTGTTTTAACGATGTAACGGCTCGCGATATCCAAAAGGCAGATGGTCAGTGGACCAGAGCTAAGAGCTTTGATACTTTTGCCCCATTAGGTCCGTTTGTGGTCAGGGCTGAAAGTGTGGACATATCAACTGCATACATACGCTCCAGGGTCAACGGTCAGTTAAGGCAGGATTCCAGTGTAAATAATATGATTTTTGATATCCCGGCACTGATAGAATTTATATCCCATATCATGACACTGGAAAAGGGTGATGTCATAGCTACCGGCACGCCTGCGGGTGTGGGTCAGCTTTATCCAGGGGATACGGTGGAGATAGAGATAGAGAATGTGGGTACTTTGAAAAATGAGGTTGTTAAGCCCTAAACTTCATCATTTGGTTTTATTTTCAGTTTAGGTCTTATCTTCAGTTTAGGTTTTATCCACAGGTTGTGTTTTATCTTCAGTTTAGGTTTTATCCTCTGGTTGTGTTTTATCTTCAGTTTAGGTTTTATCCTCAGGTTGTGTTTTATCTCCAGGTTTGATTTCATCTCCGGGTTGAGTTTTATCTCCAAGTTGGTTTTCATCCTCTACTTGGGTCCCAGCCTTTTCTTCGATCTCCTGGTTTCCAGGTTTAGTTATTACCTCGAGTCCCGTATATGTCCTGTATAAAGCAAGCATGAAACCGTAAGCTGCAGGGCCGATTATTATCCCCATGGCACCGACCACGAACAGGGGGGCAGTAAAGGACAGCAGTGTTATGATTGGATGGATATTTCCACTTTGCATCATCAGTCTGGGCCTGATAATGTTGCCGGGAATGGTCTCAAGGAACAACCAGCCAAATATTACGATCACCACGGCTTTTACCGGTTCATTGACAATGTAATAATAGATGGCTGCCGGTACATAGAATGTGCCCGGTCCCACGATCGGCAGCAGGGCCAGGACTGCAATGACAGCGCCCCACATTATAGGATATGGTACACCGATAAGCATCAGGCCGATGCCGCCGATTATACCGGTCAACACGCAAACGATCAGGTAAACATTGAAAAGGCTGTTATATATACTGTTCAGGTGCTGCAGAAATTCCCTGATGATCTCTACCCTGTTGGAAGGCAGGATATGAATGAATGTCTCAACTATATTCTCGCCGTCGATGAGCAGGTAATAAAGTAAAAATATCACTACTCCCAGTTGCATGGCAAAGATCGCAATATTGGATATGAAATTCAATACAACATGCTGGGCAATGCTAATTATGAACAGTATGGCAGAAGATGCCGAACTGGAAAGATTGGACTTCATATTTTCCTGTATGGTATCCGGGATGTACTTGCCCATTAGTTCCATGCCATAATCTATCAGCATATTTATGTCGGTTTGCAGGACATCAGGCTGGAATTTTGCCAGTTCCGAGCCCAGGATAAATATGATGTTCAGGAACAAGCCTGTAAAAATCAATGCTACGATAGTGATGGTCAGGATCGCTGAGATCTGCCGGTTCTTGATCCTGGTAATTTTTCGAAGCTTTTTATCCAGGGGACGCAATATGAATGCGCCGAATATGCTCAATATGATCACATTTACGAATACCCATGAAAGATATATGATCAAGAGAGCAACTGCTATAACCACGATACCCACAATAAGAGTGAAACGTTTTCTGTCCAGCGGGCCAGTCATAACTTATAAATGATTCTACTGATTCAAAAGTTTTTCTAATGCTTTTACGATAAGTATAAAATGAATTATGATATAAATGGAAATGACAATGATAGATCTTCATACCCATTCAATATTCAGCGACGGTGAACTGCTTCCAAGCGAACTTGTTCGCAGGGCCGTGGTCCATGGCTATACTGCCATTGCAATTACGGACCATGTAGATTTCACTAATATCGAGCATGTACTTTCCGGGATCAAGAAAGCCAGGTATCTTGAAGAGGTATGGGATATCCAGGTACTTGCAGGAGTTGAGATAACCCATGTGCCCCCGCAGAAGATACAGGCATTGGTTGATCTTGCACGTGAACTGGGCTCTGAGATAGTTGTGGTACACGGGGAAACACTTGTCGAGCCTGTGCTGACCGGGACGAACAGGGCTGCTATCGAGGCAGGGGCCGATATACTGGCGCACCCGGGATTGATCTCTAAGGAGGATGCACTACTGGCAGCAGATGTTGGGGTATGCCTGGAGATCTCCGCACGCTGCGGGCATAACCGGGCCAACGGTCATGTGGTAAGAATAGCTGAAGAGGTTGGGGCAGATATGATAGTTAGTACCGATTCCCATTCACCAGGGGACCTGGTCACTGATGGTGAGGCGCTTAATATCGCTATGGGTGCAGGGTTAAGTGAAAAACATGCACAAGAGGTATTGTTTTCAAAACCTTTAAGTCTGTTAAATATCAGATAATATAGTACTTGCGATAACTTTATATAATATCGCTAGCATATTTATGTTACTTTTGTTGAGGTGTATTATTGAAAATATTAGGAACGGTTTTACATACTTCAAGTCATAAAAACTTAATCGTCAGAGGGGATAAAACAAACAAGACTGGTAATAAGAAGTTATTCAGGATAAATAACCTGGTCTTTGACAGGAGAAAAACGAAGATCGGAAAGGTCAATGATGTGTTCGGACCTGTGGACCAACCGTATTTTTCAGTGAGAGTTTTTAAGAATGTGGCCGGAGAAAATCTGAGGGGTTTCAAAGGCAAGCACGTATATGTGAAATAATTGCAAAATGGTTGCAGTTTTTCACATGAATGACAATATTATATTAATAATAAGATTGAAGCAGAGGGATTAGTAATAATGGCTGAATTAGAAAAAGAAAAAGAAGTTGAGAGATCTGAGAGAAGTAAAATACGTGAGAGTATAAAGCTCAGAAAGGAAAAGGAAAAGGTCGGAGCATTCGAGAAGCCTACTCTGGAATGTCCCGAGTGCGGTAGCCGCAGTCTGGTACAGGATTATGAGCGGGCGGAACTTGTGTGTAATGATTGCGGTCTTGTGGTCGATTCCGAGTTCATTGACCAGGGACCGGAATGGAGAGCGTTCGACCACGACCAGCGTATGAAGAGAAGCAGGGTGGGCGCGCCCATGACCTATACCATTCACGACAAGGGCCTGTCAACCATGATCGACTGGCGAAACCGCGATTCTTACGGTAAATCAATATCATCAAAAAGCAGGGCCCAGCTGTACAGGCTACGAAAATGGCAGCGTCGCATCAGGGTCAGCAATGCTACTGAGAGGAATTTAGCCTTTGCATTATCAGAACTGGATAGGATGGCCAGTGCACTGGGCCTGTCCCGGAATGTGCGGGAAACTGCGGCTGTGGTCTACCGCAAGGCTGTTGACATGAACCTGATCAGGGGCCGGAGTATTGAGGGTGTGGCTGCTTCTGCACTGTATGCAGCCTGCAGGCAGTGTAATGTGCCAAGGACGCTGGACGAGATCGCTGAAGTATCCAGGGTCAGCCGTAAGGAGATCGGCCGTACATACCGGTTCATTTCCAGGGAACTGGGCCTGAAACTCATGCCTACGTCACCTATTGACTATATCCCAAGGTTCTGCTCTGGCCTGAACCTGCATGGTGAAGTGCAGTCCAAGGGTGTGGAGATCCTGAGGCAGGCGGCAGAGAAGGAACTCACCTCCGGACGTGGACCTACTGGTGTGGCTGCGGCTGCTATCTATATATCCAGCATCCTGTGCGGCGAGCGCAGGACCCAGCGTGAAGTGGCAGAAGTAGCTGGTGTCACGGAAGTGACTATCCGAAACAGGTATAAGGAACTTGCAGAACAACTGGATATTGAGATAATACTGTAAAGATATTGCAAGGATGGGCATTTTTTTATGCCTGTCCAATCCCGGATGTTGGTAGCGTGGATAAAATATATATCAAGAAGACTCTTGATCATATCAAACACGATATCATGTCATTCACATCCGGGAAATAAACTTTTTTTACAGGATTTCGGGTAATGTTAGAAATACTAAAAATGCTGGGCATCGGTTTTAGTGTTGGATTGACCGGTGCACTTGTACCCGGACCTATGCTCTTTGCTACTATCGAAACTTCCCTGAAGAAAGGCTGGACAAGCGGTCCCCTGGTTGTATCGGGCCATGCCCTGGTCGAGGTTATGTTATTTATCTTTATAGTGGCCGGGTTTTCAACCCTGGCAACCCAAGGTGCCATTCTCTGGATATCTGTTATCGGAGGTGCGGTACTGGTTATGTTCGGTATCTTAACTTTCAAGGAAGGGAAACATGCCACCTTTTCGGGGGACAGTAGTGTGTTTAAGAGCCCATTTGCTGCCGGTGTGATCACGTCGGTATCCCATCCGTATTTCTGGCTGTGGTGGCTGACAGTAGGGACGGGGCTGGTTCTTATGGGGCTTGAGACCAGCCTGTTTGCTGCTTCTATATTCCTGTTGGGTCACTTTATGGCAGACCTGGGCTGGTACACTTTCGTGTCTACTGCGATAAGCAGGGGGAGGTCGCTTATGTCTGAGGGGACTTATCAACGAGTGCTGATGGGGTGCGGTGGTTTTTTGGTGGTGTTCGGGGTGTGGTTCATGATGAGCCAATTGAATCTTTATTAAGCAATCCTGAACTTGATGTATACATTATAACCTGCTGCCCGACCTGTGCACCTGATAAGCAGCCATTTTAGAATATTTTGAAGAGGCTTCCCAATTTTCGGGTTATCTGAAAGAATTTCAAGTCTCTTTTTCACATGACCGTAACGAACTTTATCATTTTTAAACAATTTTTGCAATTATTTCTGAACCCTCGGGTGTACAATAATCTTGTAAATCATTGTTCTATGCTACTAAAGAGATCGTCCATGCTTTCGAACTCAAGACACTTGCCTTTTGTAATTTCATTGTTTGCGGTATTTACTATACTCCCAAATGACCGATAGGTCCCTCCACTTCCCACACTATATATTCAGGTATACCACCGGCGGGGCCTGGAGCATTGTGAGCAGCATGGTGGACAGGGGGTGACACGGAATCCAGAACAAGGACATGTCTATTTCGGGCATCTGGAGAGGGAGCGGCCCTGCCTCACAAGTCTACCGAAAGGATAATGGTACGTTTATCAGCGGTTCGAATTCTCCCATAATTATCCTATATATCTGGCGGGAGACTATAAATTGAATTTGGCAGGTTGTTTTCAAGTAGGCCATAAGATCAGTTCATACGAACCTATCCCGGATTAAATCTCCTATATTACAGGCAAATCTCTTGCGGCACCAACCTAACCAAACATAACCACCTCTATATCCCCACCTTCCTCAACAACCCCAACCGCCCCTAAATTCCCCCTCCCACAATGATCCGGGACCGAAAACAGCGACAACAACCTCCCTCCAAACCACCATCGGTATCCCTCCTCAAGTATCATGTGCCCCCTGACCATCCGCTCCAGTCCATTGACCCTGAGAAACTCATCAAAAACATCCTCGCCAAAGGTTCGCATCCGGAGTCCCCTGGGTGACTGATTGATCCCGCTCTCTCCGGACGGGTCGTTCCATACGAACGGATACGTATCCTTCTTAGTGATCTCCGGGAGTTTCACAGGTCCCGGGATGCCACCATGGACGCAGAATGTGTGGTTCGAGATCACAGCAGCAACCGGCATGTCATCAAAGACCTGGTTGATCCTGGCATACAGGTCTTCATCGAAATCCAGGTCCCTGAACAGCCCCTCGAACCGGTTCGTTTCCCTTAGTTCATGGTTACCACGCAAAAGGATGACCTTATCAGGCTCCTTGATCTTTAGGGAGAACAGCCACTCAAGAACATCCAGCGATGCAGGACCCCGGTCAATATAATCACCCAGGAAGATCACGGTATCACATCCAAGGTCAGTACGTTTGCGAAGAGCGAGACGCAGGGCATCCAGGTCGCCGTGCAGGTCTGCTACAATGAGGATTGGAGTGGAGGCAGAGGTGTGGATCACTGCAGGTTCAAAGTAGAGTATTTCGCTAATTTTAGGCAGGATGCTGAATAGTTTGCGTTTGATTATTGGAACTTGGATCACCATTTTGAATAATTAATCAAATATTTCCATTCACATAAATGTTATCGTTTCGTTCATCATTTCAAATCTCGTTATATTGAAGAGGCTGCATCACCAATTTCATCCATATTCGGATTTTTCGATTTATTTTTATATCGGGACTTTATGAAACAGTATTCGTTATGCGGTTGGATTTACTTGGAGTACATCCGGTTATACCAGATATACTGTCAAGAAATTATATGTAACAATACTACAATGTAGCATATACCACGAGGCAAATTAAATGTCAACTATTCCAACACGTATACCAATAAGAACAAAAAACAGAATAGAAAAAATGCAGTCCAGATTAAGACTCAGGAATTTAAAGTTGACACAGCAGCAGTTAATTGACGATGCTGTCGAATATGCCAGTGCCCACGAAGATGACTTTATTGCTCACATATCAAGGCCAGAAACACCAATTGAAGACGATGCTTTGTGGGAATTAATGCACAATCCTGTTGACATGGGTAAAACCGACGCTAAAAAAATAGATGAATATCTTTACGGCGGTGAATAATTGTCAATATTTATTGATTCGTGCGTATTCTTTGGCGTGAATTCAAAAAATGATGCTCACCATGCTGAAGCAGTACATTTGTTGAAATTTGCATTGAGCGGCAGGGGTGGAACCGTTTATACATCAGATTACGTGTTTGATGAAACGGTAACTCTTGCACGTGTCAGAACACGGAATGCTGAAATTTCATTAACGATCGGAAAAGCGATCATTGAATCCCCGCGGGTAATATTGTTAAGGGTGGACGAAGAAGTATTCAACAAATCATGGGATATTTTCAACGAATATTGCAGCAGGGGTTTAAGTTTTACAGATTGCACTTCGATCGCTCTTGTAAAAACGTATGATATAGATACAATTCTTAGTTTTGATTCTCGTTTCGATGGCATAATTAACCGGAATATCTATGATCATAGCGATGTCCTGCCCGCTGTTAGCCAATAGATTCTTGATATTCCAATATTGAAGCTTTCTAAGAACCATCCTTAAATATCAACACTCATAAATATGCCACCAATGTCAGAACCTATTACCGGCTCACATGCCCTGGTGTTCGGCGCACTTGATTCAGGTATCTCTCTTGCAACCGGGGTTCCGGGCTATCCAATTACCGGCATAATGAAACTACTGCTCGGGTCCGGTGTGGATGCCCGTTGGTCCATTAACGAAAAAGTCGCACTGGAAGCGGCACTCGGTGCTTCGGCCACAGGCCGGCGTTCACTGGTCACAGTCAAGCACGTAGGAATGAACATACTCGCCGACCCGCTCATCACTTCGGCTACTCACACCATAGGGGCCGGCCTGGTGATACTGACAGGTGACGACCCGGGCGTGAAGCAGAGCCAGAACGAACAGGATTCCCGGTATTACGGCCTGCTGGCAGAAGTGCCGGTGCTTGACCCGTCGGGCCCGGAGGCAGCATATAATTCGATGCGACGCGCATTCCTGCTGTCTGAAAAGGTACGCACGCCTGTGATCATACGCTTGACAGACAGGTTGAACAGTATGGAGGAGGCAGTAAAGAGAACTCCAGCCGCCACTGGTGATTTTCAAAAGTTTGACCGGGACACCTGGACCTTTACAATGAAAGGAAAACACCAGCGGTTCCATTGTGAAACATACCCGCTAATGGAAAAAGAGAGTACAATGGCAGGTACACACAGGCTTTACCAGCGTGGCAAAGGCATTGGTATCATCTCTTCAGGTTATCTCTCAAGCTTGGTAGAAATGATCATCTCTGCTGACAGATTCAGGAATATCTCACACCTGGCATTGACCCAGGTGAACCCGCTTCCAAGACCCATCATTAACAAGTTCATTGCGCAACATTCAAGGATACTGGTGATCGAGGAGACCGAACCTGTTATTGAAGAGCAGATATACTGTAGTGGGGTGCTTGGCAAGCTCACCGGGCATACAGGATATGGTATAATCGAAGCCAGCGACATTATTCTGGCACTGGAAAACATTGACATGGACAAGATCAGCAGGATGTGCGAACCTGAGACAAGAAAAAGCCGTGGTTTAACGTCCACCACAGGTGGACTTTCTAAAAACACGTGTGAAGATTGTCCGTACCTGGGACTATATGAGGTACTTGGCAGCCTCGATGTGCCTGTGGCTGGTGACCTTGGGTGTTCGGTAAGGACTGCACCGCCGCCTATGGAAGTAGTGGATATAGCCTATTCCCTGGGTTCTTCCATTGCCACGGCAACAGGATTTGCTGAAAAGGGGATTGCACTTGTAGGTGACTTCGGTCTTGTACACACAGGGCTGCAGGGGCTTATCGAGGCCGTACACCATCATAAGAGTGTACTTGTAGTTGTACTCCAGAATAATATTGCAGCCCTCACCGGTGGGCAGGACGTACCTGATATGACCAATGTCGTACAGACCCTTGTACCGGATACACTGATACTTGACATCAGGAATACATGGGAGGATGAACTGGCCACGATAATAAAAACAGAACTTGGAAAAGATGGTGTTTCAGTAATGTTGGCCCGGGCAACGTGCACAAAGTATTAAAATCAGTTATTATCCGGTTATCAATTGGTCATTATCCGGCCATTATACCTTCTATCATCCTGCTATAATTTCCTGGATAAAATCGTCAAGGCGTTTGCAGGGTATACCCCTCTTGGCATGGGTGCAGTCCTTCACCTTTTCAAGCAGGTCGCATAACTGGTCATGGTTCAGGTCATAACCCATCGTATGGATGATTCCCTTCAATGCCTTGGTACCAGTATGCTTGCCAATGATCAGGCTTCGCTTACCTCCCACCAGTTCAGGAGAGAACAGTTCATATGTGCTGGGCTCTTCCAGGATTGCGGCCACGTGGATACCGCTCTCATGGGCAAAAGCATGTTCACCCACCACCGCCTTATTCTTTGCCATTTTTACCCCGGAATATTCCACTACCATTCTTGACAGCCTTGTTAAATCTGTGGTATTATACCGCTCAATGCCGTACTGGACCATCAATGCCATAAGTAACTCTTCCAGTGAAGCATTACCTGCTCTCTCCCCCAGACCGTTGACAGTAGTATGGAGCTGTTTAGCTCCTGCTTCTGCAGCAGCGATGGTGTTGGCAGTAGCCATCCCTAAGTCATTATGGCAGTGAATACAGATATCGGCATTTATCTCTTTTTTTATCTCACTGACAAGATAATATGTTGTACTGGGATTCAATATCCCTACTGTATCTGCTATACTTAAATAATCGGCATGCCGTTCTTCTGCCATCTTGAACACACTTTTCAAGACATTTATATCCGTACGTGTTGCATCTTCAGCAGCAAACCTTACCGTAAGCCCGTGATCTTTGGCATATTCCAGGGCATCAAATGCGCATAGTGTAGCTTCAGCACATGTCTTATGGTACTTATATTTCAAATGAAGGTCAGACGTGGCAATGAATATGCTTACGATATCCACATCGCAACCTATGGCAACATCAATATCCGGTATCACAGAACGGGATAAGCAGCAGATCTTTGCATTAAGACCCATATTTGCAATCTCCCTTACAGTATCCCGCTCAACGTGGGATACTACTGGAAATCCGGCTTCGATTATTTCTACACCGATATTATCTAGTCCCTGAGCTATATTTTTCTTTTCATTCAGGGTAAAGGCTGTACCTGGTGTCTGTTCACCATCCCTTAAGGTTACATCACATATCTCTATGTCACCTGGTTTTTTTCCAACAAGGTCGACCAGTTTGTTTCTGGAATACTGCATTTGTTTTCACCTGACGAGTAGGGGTATTTATTCAATCCCATGATAAGTAAGTTTTTCGACAATACAATTGTTATTTGTAATCGATATGTTCAATACATATCTCAAGAAAATGCTCACTAAGTTCGCATTTTCTAAACCTACGGGAAAGTATACTTTCCTATACGTAAATAAAACTATCAATCCTAACAGAAGACCGGAGTTAACGCCTTTGGCAACAATAAGTGAAAAAATATTTAGCAGGGCATCGAAATCTGATGCCCGTGCCGGTGATTTTGTGATTGCCGATGTAGACTGTGCAATGGCACACGACGGCACCAGCGTACTGGCAGTAAAGGCATTCAGGGAGATGGAAGTGCAGAAAGTCTGGGACCCGGCACGGATAGTGATCCCGTTTGACCATATTGTGCCTGCAAGTACTGATGTGGCTGCCAACCTGCAGCATGACATCCGGCAGTGGGTGCAGCAGCAGGGCATCCCGAACATGTATGATGTGGGTGAAGGTATCTGCCACCAGGTGTTACCTGAGCAGGGATTTGCCCTTCCCGGCAGGCTGATAGTGGGTGCAGATTCCCATTCATGTACCTACGGTGCCTTTGGCGCATTCGGTACAGGTGTGGGTGCCACTGATATGGCCGAGATATTTGCATCTGGCAGATTGTGGTTCCGTGTCCCTCAGACCATGAGGATCACTATTGAAGGAAAAATGGCAGAGCGAGTGTCTGCAAAGGACCTGACACTACATGTGATCAAGCATGTAGGTGCTGATGGTGCGACCTACAAGGCCATGGAATATTATGGTAATGCCATTGAGGAGATGAGCATTTCGGGCAGGATGACGCTGTGCAATATGGCTATTGAGATGGGGGGGAAGGCAGGGATCGTGCCACCTGATAAAAAGACCGGGGAGTTCCTCAAAGGGCGGGCCATAGATGCCTATACTCCTGTATATGCAGATGAAGCTGCTGATTATATTGAAGAGATCAATCTGGATATTGATGGCCTGGCTCCACAGGTGGCAAAACCCCACAGTGTTGATAATGTGTGTGATGTGGATGAAGTGGCAGGGATCAATGTGGACCAGGTCTTTATCGGTTCATGCACCAACGGCCGGCTGGAGGACCTGGAAGCGGCAGCCCGGATACTAAAGGGAAAAAAGGTGGCTGTTCGTACTGTGGTCATACCTGCTTCAAGGACTGTGCTGCTTGAGGCTATTGAGATGGGATATATCTCCAGTATTATCGAAGCTGGAGCTACATTGGGACCACCGGGCTGCGGGCCATGCCTGGGTGCCCATCTGGGTGTGCTGGCAGAAGGTGAGGTGTGCGTGTCTACGTCCAACCGCAACTTCAAAGGCAGGATGGGGAAGGGGGGACTGCTGTATCTTGCCTCTCCTGAAACTGCGGCTGCATCGGCTTTGAAAGGCGAGATTGCAGATCCAAGGCTGGTTTGATGGTCATAGCTCGCACGTTTGATGTAAAAACGTTCATGTCATATTAATGATATAACTGGTGTTATGCTCAGAGACAAGGATAAGTATGTGATATGGCCTGCTTATATTGATAAAGGCAATAGTATAAGCGGTGGGCGTGTCATACCAAGGAAGATATCGATCACCTCGCCTGAGTTGAAGGAGATCGTGCAGGCTGCAAAGGAACTGGGGCTAAACCCTACGGTGGAAAGGGATAAGGCTTACCCGAAATCATGGTGGAAGGTCAGCGGACGGGTGCTGGTGGATAAGAAGGGGGTTAAGTCCGGGATTGTGAGGGAGATCGCAAGGAAGATTGGGGGGATGCGCGGGTGATCTAGGTCTGTTTTTTTGCAACAGTTTTCTTCAAATAGCTGAAAAAATAACGACTTGAATGGATAATCCGGACACACACAAGCATTATTTGAAAAGAAACTGGAAGATATTGTCGATAAATTAAATGGTTTTGATGAATTGAAGATGCCTGTGACTTACATCAAAAATGGTCTTGGTTGCTGGTATACATGTATTCGATATCCAGGAATGGAACCGACAAATAATCTCGGTGCGCAAGCTATACGAGAACTATAATTGAGCTAAATAAATACTATAATTTTTTTTTATTTTTCGATTTAAAGGTTAATTTAGCCTTCTTTTTATAAGATTTATGAACATATGGGGAAGTATTTACTTTCTTGTGGGCTTAGAAAATGCGAACGAAGTGAGCATTTTCCTGATTGTTGGACAGCCCATATATATATATTTATTCAAAAATCACAGAGTTTATGATGATGAGTATGCGCATCATTATAAATTATATGGTAGTTTATATAAAAAACATTATATACTAGTAAATGCTAAATATATAATTGTGGAAATATAATTTGGTATTGAACTATTACAAAAAAGTAAGTTCACACACCTGAATATATAATAGGAGATAAGTTATGAACACCATTATTGGAAATTTATTAGCTAAAGCAATAACGGCACTGGCTATTATGCTTGGAGTATTGAGTAATAGACTAACGAATAGCATTATAGCGTTTCTGCGACCCGGACATAGAAAGCCTGTAGTACTTCTGGGGCTATTACTGATGTTAAGCGTGCTGACGCCAGGAGCACTTGCCGACACCTGTATGGATGATGTATCCCCTCTTGACGGTCTCGTGTGTACTGCCAATGACGTTCGTGTCTCCCATTATAATGTTATTGACGGGCCAACATCGGTCATAGCAGGCGAACCCATGACGGTCACATTACAAGCCGAATTGGTAGCTGGTGCAAGTGAACGCTACGACATAGGTTTTTTCGTGGCATTGGATGGTGGGGATGCCTTGAACGGCAGTTGCTTCAGGGAATTCCTGCTTCCTCCGCTCTGCCCTAGAAATGAGTCCCCAAATTGCACCTATAACCCGATCAACGGACCGTTCTATAATGCGGAATACGAGGAAGACATTAACGACACATGTGGGGACCTGGAACAAGGGGTGACGACTTATAGAAACTTGACCCCGATTACCATCATTGCTCAAGACTCAGATGGCGATGGTATCGCCGATGTCGGTACCTGCGTGTCCTGGGATATCCAGACATCTGATGGGTCAGTTAATAAGCCCAGTTGCACTTGTATAGACGATACCCTTCCGGGTACGAAGTCAAAGTGTAGATGTGAGGCAGTCCGGATTGGGAACATCACAGTCTTAGGACAGATCATCGTTGACAAGGTGACCGATCCATCAGAAGATCCGCAAAGCTTCAATTTCAATTTAACAGGTGGTCCTAGCAATGTAGACGTCTCCTTCAGTCTGACAGACCAGAATGCGCCTTTTGAGAGTGATGGCCTGGAAAGTGGCATTTATAATGTTACTGAATTATTGCCTGAATACTGGGAACTGACCAGCGCCACATGCGATGATGGTAGCGATCCTAACGCCATTGACCTGGGTTCGGGCGAGATAGTTACCTGTACATTTACTAATACGAAGGTCTTTGTGCCAGATCCGTCATTGACCATAGAAAAAACCTACGAGTGGATTGTTGATGCCGATGGCTCGGGTGACATATCGGCTGGTGACACGATCCGGTACACATACTTGGTGAATAATACCGGTAATGTGAATCTGACTAATGTGACACTCGAAGACCACAACCAGCATAGTGCTGTAACTATTGCTGTGACTTTAACTGATTTAGCAGGCGACGGAGTGGGCTTACTAGCGGTGGGTGACAGTGAGACAGGTACACTGGACTATGTGGTGCCGTCGTCCGCTCTTGGTCTGACCATAATCAATGTAGCTACTGCAGACAGTGACCAGACCGGACCGGAGACAGATTCGGTGAGCATCCCGGTCCCGTCACCATCAAAGACAATTGAAAAGATCCTGTTGTCGAATGCTGATGAAGACGGATCAGGTGATGTCAGTGTAGGCGATACGCTCACCTACCAGATC
>JAAXOC010000060.1 GCA_014237145.1 ANME-2 cluster archaeon | reverse complement strand
ATAAATCCTTTATTAGTTTCAAATAATTCTTTCATCTGAGGACTATGCTTTTTGTGAACAATATAAAATCGAAGAAGAAATTCTTCAGACAATTTGGATATCTCACCGGTCGAGATTTGAACCCCTCTTGCCCCAAGAAGTAACTGGATTTCTTCTCGTTGATAGTTGAAAAACCACCGGAGGTATCCAATTGCCGTCATTACTTTTGTGTCAAAGGTTCTCCGCGGCAAACAGATTTTATTCAGGAATGAGACGTTTTCGTTGTTGATTAAACCGTGTATTTTGCAATACTTTTTCCGGATGCTTAATTCTCGTTCAGCTGAAAGGGTTTTTATGGGTCTTGTGTATGTTGTTTGTGCGTGTGGGTTTTGTTCACATATTAGACATTGTGTTTGGTTTTTGATTTTGAGTTCTTCTTGTAAGATAGGGAGATGGAGTACGTTTTTTTTTCAAAATCATAGTGAATACCTAGTCGCTTGAGGTCTTCCTTCCTCACTGGCTGACCCATATTTTCCAACATCTCAAAGAGATCATTTGGTGTGAGTGAACCTTGCATTAACCGCAAAGATAGGTATGAAAAATGAGTTGGTTCGATTGCTATATTTGTTGGGTGTTTGGGATCGGTACCTAATGATCGGATGTGTTTTTGAACACATTTCCCATCAATCCATTGATTCTCAACTTCTGCATAGTATATTTTTCCACGTTGCTTTATTTTTCTGATGAATGTCATGTCTAGTGTAATGTTACACTAGGATATTACACTATCGGTTTGTGCTAAAATAACTCAAAATAAGGGGCAATAAAGGCAATTCATGAGTGAGTTAGATGTAATAAACAAAGATGCTAGAATGACGCCATAGGCATAAACATTGAAGAAATACCTGTGGGGCCTGTCCGGCGGCGGGCACATAATCCGGCAGAGATTCACCACTAGGAATGTCACTAAAGATATTCTGGTTACACTGCCCACCAGTACTACCCACTGTCGGATCATGAACTCTTATTCTACCGGGCCCATTGCTCCCTGCACCACAATATCATCATTCCTTGTACAAAAAACAAGCTAATCCCTTCCCAAAAGCCATTTCCACAACTGCCTGTAAACAATCCTTTTCCCCTTCACAACATCCTCCCCCTCATACTCCCACGTAATTACAAGCAACTCGCTACACCCCAGTTCATCCCCAGCCTTAACCAGCGCATTGATCTCCCGCTTCGCAATCCCAACCCTGTCAGCAGCAAAAGTTACCTGGATCAGCTGCCTGACCTTGATCCCTTCCCTGACAACAAAATCGACCTCCCTATGCTGCTGGTCTTTCCAATAAAATAATTCCATCACAGGTTTCAGGGATACTCTTCGCAGCAGTTCAACAGCAACCAGGTTTTCCATCAACCGTCCCCGGTCCTCAGAGAACCGAAAACCAGCAAAATTAACAAAACCCGGATCAATGCAGTAAATCTTTCTCGGATACTGCATCTGGTCCCTGACCTTGTATGAAAATACCTTAAGGTCGAAGAACAGGAACGCCTCTTTCATGGTGGAGAAATACTTCTCGAAAGTAGGCACAGAGACCTTGACCCCCATTGCCCCCAGCGTCCGGGTCAATTTAGAGAAACTTGCCAGTCTACCTGAATTGGAGCACAATAAATACGCCATGTCCTCAACAATCTCGCCCCGCCTTTTCGCTTTTGGCAGAATGTCCCGGCTTATGATGTCAGTGAATAATGTCTGTAGCAGTTCTTCCTTCCCCGTTTTTATCAGTGCAACCTCTGGAAATCCCCCGAACTCAAGGTATTCCCTTAGATATTCCTTTACTACTGCAATATCCTCTTCGATAAGATATCCTGGTTGCAGGTTGAAACCTTTGAACAATAAGAATTCACCAAAGCTCAAAGGCTGGACCGTTGTGGTTAAATGCCTGCCTGTCAACAGATAACTTAACTCTGACCCGGTCAGCCGTGAGGTTGAACCGGAAATAAAAATCTTGGTCCGTCCTTTGAATTCATCGTATATACTTCGTATATATTTTTCCCATCCCTCAACCCTCTGGACCTCATCAAGGAAAATATATACCTTTGTATGCTTTTCAAGAAGCTTCCTGGCATGGATTACTTCGACCAGGTCATTGAAATAATCCGGTGTAAGTGGGAGCAGTTTCCTGTTCTCGAAATTGATATATATGGTGGCTTCGTTTTCTACTTTGCCCTCCAGGAGTGCCTGGATGGTCGAGAACATTAAAAATGTCTTGCCTGCCCTTCTTGGACCTATGATATCATTTATGAGGTCGCTTTCGGTCTTTAAAGCGATTTTTCGTTCTATGGCTGTTGGTATTTCTTTTCTCCAGTATTCTTCGACCACTAGTCTTAATTTATCTTTCCGATTATCCATTATATTATAAATATAACTTTATGATATTAAAAATTATTCTAAATTATATTTTTCGATTCAACTGGGCATCATTTGTCACCAAGACGCTGTCCCGGTGTTTGCAAATAGATATATATTCCAATCCACCAGGTCCCAACTTTCGCCGTTCATCTCAATTGCAATCGAAATTATTTCGCATTAATGCTTTTTTCCCTCAACTGCTCCACCACAGCCTCCACCTGATCCACCGCAGTCCCGATATACCCCTTGGGTCGGTTAGCGCCCGTATTTCCCTACCATCTCTCCCTGTGCCAGGATGTGCCCTGACATTGCGGCCTCAAGCTGGGATTTGGTTGCACCGCTCTTTAGGCTAAGTGTAGTATCCAGGGCACATACCTTGAAGAAATACCTATGGGGCTTACCCGGCGGCGGGCAGGAGCTGTTATAGCAGGTCCTGCCAAAGTCATTCTTGTCCTGCAGGCTGACGTCGTTTAGGGTCTTGTTCTTTAGTACCGCAGCGGGCAGTCCGGTGCTACTGGCAGGTATGTTGTAGATCACCCAGTGGACCCAGGTTTTGCCGGGTGCGTCCGGGTCGTCCGCTATCAGAAGAGGGAATTGCGTGCACTCAGGATTATGGCACTGTCGCATTCGCCTCCTTCTACTAAAAGCATACCTTCACCTCAATCGTATCCCCAGCGCTCGCCGCAAGCACCACTGCGACCGCAGCCAATAGCAGCGCACCCAGCGATTCGCTTATGCTGCCGCCTCTTCACCCGTTCCTTCCTTTGCCCTCATTATAGCAATCGGAACATCGATATCCATCTCATAGAACTTATCAGACAGTCGCATGCCCACGTCCAATCCATCCTTACGCTCATCGATCCCCTCAACATAAACGATCACATCAAGATCCTCGCCTTCATAAGGTCCGAAATATTCAATATCCTTAATCCTTTCAGCTCCAAATTCCTTTGAAACTTCATCCCTGATTATCCTTATGATTTCTTCTTTATCCATCTAAAATCCCTCCACAAGACTTTTACAGGTATCAACGATCCTGACAGCGTCTGATATCGCATATCCACACATATCTTCCGCAACTTCTACGCCCGGATCGTAATCACACTTTATACGCATCGATCTCCATTTATTCATCTGCTTGGCAAGCGTTTCATCTCCAAAGTTCCTTGCAAGCAGTTTCTTGAACTTATCCACCAGTGATCTATGCCTCGTGACATCAATCTGCATCTGCAGATACACCGCAGACCTTGCAGCATGATACATCGAATAATACGACTTGTGAATCACGGTTCGGTTGCTTAAACCAGTTTCTAGCAATTTTTCCGCCACAAAGAGGTTATTCTCTGCAAGCACCAATCTGGACTCCGCTATATCATTCATAAATCGTTTTATCATGGTTAAATCCACTGCATCATGCTCGTTCAGATAAACGAGCAGCCCCCATTTATCAGGAGTCAGTTCCATCAACTTATTTTGCTTCATCAAAATCCTCATTTTCAGACGCTATCTACTATCAATACTTTTCGATATCCATATAAATATTTGTAGCCTCAGTTATTGTACCATCGCCAACCAGCCTGAGCTATTCCTCATATCCATATTCTCGACATACGTCCCGGCATGCATATAAATCGCATCATGAATCGAACCACTAAGAGGAAGCCTTCAGGATACGATAGTCACAATCAATCAGCGCCCGTATTTCCCCACCCTCTCTCCCTGTGCCAAGATGTGCCCTGACATTGCAGCCTCAAGCTGGGATTTGGTGGCACCGCTCATTAAGCCAGATGTTGTATCCAGGGCATATACCCTGAAGAAATACCTGTGAGGCTTGCCCGGCGGCGGACAGGGTCCGTTATAGCCGATCCTGCCAAAGTCGTTCGTGCCCTGCAGGCTGACGTCGTCCAGGGTCTTGTTCTTTGGTACCGCACCGGGCAGTCCGGTGCTGTTGACAGGTATATCGTAGATCACCCAGTGGACCCAGGTTTTACCCGGGGCGTCCGGGTCGTCCACGATAAGGGCGATGGAACGGGTGCCTGCG
>JAAXOC010000059.1 GCA_014237145.1 ANME-2 cluster archaeon | reverse complement strand
TAACCTGACTCATGAACTGGTTGTTACTGCAACAGACGGGGCAGACAATACAAACACTTCGGTTATCGGACTGACTGTACTCTTGCGAGGCGATGTTGTCCGGGATGGAGAGTTAAATTCTGCAGATGCACTATACATAGCAAAGTATCTGGTAGGTAAAGAATCCATGCCCTCATTGCTTGTAAGTGATATGTCCCCTGCCCAGGGTGATGGAAAGATAACTTCTGCAGATGCACTCTATCTGGCAAAATATCTTGTAGGAAATGAGGCGGCACCATAAGGCATCCTTACGGATGCCTTTTTTTTTGCTTATGCGAATATGAAAACATTAATTGAAAATGCTCAATACATCATGAACACTTTTAATATCGACACCCCTAATGTATAGAGGCTGTCCAGTAACTCAAAATCCGAAGAAAAGAAAGATGGATTAGGGCTTTAAATCGAAAAGAAAGTTGGAGAATTCTTACTGACAGTGATTGTCGGACAGCCTTTGAAGGTTGATAGATATTCTTTAGGGATTTCTAGGAACATTAGTGCCACCAGTGCTGGTTTGGTAGCAAGGTAAGTTAACCTATAGGTCAAATGGGACTATTTTTATTTTAATATTTATGTTCTATCAACTTACGCACAATTGAAACTTCTGTTAAATAGAGCACATCTAAGCCATGCTTAGAGTATCGCATTGCAGCGGCGATGTAAGCAGTGATGGTGAAGTGGATGCGTGGGACTGCACCCATCTGGTTCTTGCAATCGCTGGGGTCTTGGGATGTTTTCTGTGATTTGACAAGGTTATTTCGATATTCACAAGCTGTCTCAAAACTAATTCACATTATACAATTTGGCTATATTTTATCATAATTGGGCAATTATTGATTATAATTCAATGTTATTATCCCAGATGAGATAGATTTCATTTGATTTGTATACATGCTTTTAGTTTTTGGACAGCCTGTTCAATACTTTTTGTTGGAAGTCAAACTAAGATGCAGTAAAAATATCAGGCACATCAGGAGAAAGGGAAGGATAAAGAAATGTAATATTAACGCAAAGTATCTAATAAGAGGTGGGATTGTGGATAAATGGACAAAAAGGAGTACAATCATTGGTGGGACATGGGGCCTGCTTTCGGGTATGATATATGCATGGATGGCTTTTGCTGCTGGATTCTCAGGATATGGAGATGTAGGAGCATTATTTAAAAATATCCCTATAAAATGGAAAATTATTTTTTTACCGGCGTATGTAACAGATATATTTTCTTATTTATTGGGAAATTCATTGATAATTATAGCTTCCTTCCTTGGTGTTTATTTTTTCATAATGTGGTGTATTGTAATATCGATCATGTTCGGCGTTGCAATAGGCATATCTGTAGCTGCATTAATAAAAAAAAGAGGGGTGATAAAATGACGACAAATTGCATTAGACTGTTTGTAATAATAATTTTTTTATTTGGGATATTCTGCATAGTACCTTCTGCATATGCCGGGGAGACAGGGATATTAACATTAGATGTAACCCCGGATGCAATTGTTATGGGACCTGCCACGGAATTTCATCCAAAACATATTAAAGTTGTGACGATAAAAGATGGAATCGAAGTGCCATTGTTCGAGTCTGATATCCTCAAACAAGAAGACATACAAGTGTCAGTTCCGGTTGGGACATATAAGTTATATGTTCAGTTACAGGGGCATAGGACGATATGGGAACTTGACAATGAAGGCAGTGGATATAATGTATCTTCTAATTCTGCTACAGTGGTTCCCTTATGGGAGAATACATTATTTAAGGATGTATTCGCAGATGCTCCATGGCGGACCCAGACCGGCAGTATTCCCATTCTCGTCATGGTTAAAGATGCTGCAGGTATTGCAGGTGATTATGATCTGGGAAATATCGAGATTTACCTTGATGAGGATTGCGATAAAGATGATAATGAAATCGATGATATATTGTTAGGTATGGAAACCAAATGGAATGGTGTAACCGTAGACGGATCACACTATAATCTATATTACCCTGGTGATTGGTATGGCATTACATACCTGGATCCATCTGAACACGATGTAAGTGGAGAGGCTTGCTTCCATGTAGTGATAAGAGATATTGGTGGTTGGATGGATCCTGATAGCGATACCCACAGCCATTTTAATGTGACAATAGCACGTGAAACTCTACCTACATTACCAAATTGGCATGCTGGAGATACCCATTACCATAGCAGTTATACGGATAATGTTGTAGAATTTGGCTTCCCTGTAGAATCCACAGTAGAAGCTGGGAGGGCCATTGGGCTTGACTGGAATGCCATTACAGATCATTCTTTCGACATAAGAGATAGCAAAATAACAGACCCCAATCATAAGTTCACTGCCCTTAAACATGATGTTGGCTCCTATAGTACTGGTTCGTACAGGCTCATACTTGGTGAGGAAGTCTCATGTTATGGACATGAGTCCCTCCCCCTTGTTCCAAGGGGGGTGGTCCATTTTTTGATCTTTGGAATGGAAAATTTCAGCAATGTAGGAGGAACAGGTTTAGACTTTATTCCAGGTAGTCAAGATGAAAAACCAGAAGGCGGGCTAACATGGAATCTTGAAGATGTTATTGATGCAGTTAATTCTCAGGGTGGTGTTAGTTATGCGGCACATCCGGAAGGACATCGCGATGCAAGTGCTGCCGCTTTTGATAGAGTTCCCTGGATAACTGAAGACTATGATCTGGTCGGGTATAATGGTCTTCAAGTGTGGAATATGATAAACAACGACAATGAGCGGGATCTGGGATTAGAACAATGGAGACGCTTATTGTTGAATGGTCGCAAAGATGTATTTATTGCGGGCGGCAGTGACGCTCATGGGGATTTCAGTCATACAACCACTGTAATTGGGCCCTTTGATAACGCCTTTGGAAAGGTTCGGACATATATATACAGTGAAGAATTTACTCATGATGGTATTTTGAATGCTTTGAAAAATGGTCACTCCATAATGTCCGATGGTCCGCTGGTAATTTTCAATATTACCAATGAGCGTGGTGAAACTGCAATTATCGGTGATGAGATCACAGGATACGATCTCACGCTGAACATACAATGGGAATCGACGCTTGAATTTGGAAATGTGTCTCATATTTATTTTATTCTGGGTGTTATTGGTGAAACAGAAGGGGTAATAGATGATTATCATCTTTCTTTGGATAGTCTTTCCAATTCTAAAGTGTATACAGATCTGGCCAGTAAGATCCCTTTGATGAAGAATGGATATGTCAGGATACATGCAACTACAGATAAAGGGCACAGCGTTTACACAAATCCTATTTGGATCAGCAGCTCTGCATTAATTTTCTCTAATGTTTCAATAACCGGGATAACAGCAGATTCCGCGATCATAACCTGGGATACCAATGGGCTGAGCAGTAGCTTAGTCAAGTATGGCACTGAATCCGGTAGTTACACATTACAAAAATATGATCTGGTGAATGTCACCTATCACAGTATACATCTCTTTGGACTTCTGCCAGATACTACCTATTACTTTGTAGTGAACAGTACCGATCAACATGGAAATTCAAACCAGAGTAATGAATATGACTTAACTACTGAAATTCTTCACATTCCACTACAAGCAGGCTGGAATTTAATATCTCTTCCCTTGATCCCAGAAGATACGAGTGTTGATATGGTACTGTCTCCGATCATGGGTGATTATAGCATTATTTGGGCATATAATGCAAGTGATACAGCAGATCACTGGAAGAAATACGATCCATCTGCACCCTTCGGCAATGACCTGACAACTATGGAACCCGGTAAAGGATACTGGATCATGATGACCTCTGATGATACATTATTCGTAACCGGAGATGTGCCTGGATCTACTGATATTATCCTGAAAGATGGATGGAACTTGTTCGGTTACAATTCGCTGGTTGGTCAGCCAATTGAAAATGCTCTCGCATCAGTTAGCGGTAATTACAGTATCGTTTGGGCATATGATACCAGCGATACAGCTGATCACTGGAAGAAGTACGATTCCGGTGCACCTTTTGGAAACGATCTGGCAAATATGGAAGCGGGTAAGGGATACTGGATAATGATGACATCTGATGATATTTTAGAGATTTAAATCTAGAAGAATAATGCAAAAGTGGGGAAAGTATGAATCATTATAGTATTGAAATGGCAGTTAGAAAATTTTTATTTGTATTGGTTATTTTAAGTTTTTTTTTAACTGCCTACGTTCAACCATCATTAGCAGAAGAAGATGATGAAGAAGAAGAATTTTTAGAAACGCTGGAAAATAAAACCTTTCTATTTTTTTATGAAAATACTGATGAACGAGGTTTTACGATAGAAAGTACTGCCTGGCCAATTGGTAGTATTGCATCAAGTGGCTTCTATCTCACATCAATTCCCATCGCTATCGAAAGGAAATGGATAACACATGAAGAGGGGTATCAAAGAGTTCTTACAACTCTTAACAGCTATTACGATGATCCTAATGACCCTGATGATTTTTATGTGGAAAATGAGCACGGTTTTTTCCCCCATTGGTTCCATCAGGAAACTGGAAAGTGGAATGAAATAGATTGTTTTTCCTCGATAGATACTGCGATATTAATGGCTGGTGTACTCACAGTTCGCCAGTATTTCCCGGATACCGAAATAGAAACAGTTGCCACAAATCTTTATGAGGAGGTTGATTGGGAGTGGATGCTCAACGGCGGTGATACACTTTCTATGGGTTGGAGACCTGACACGGGTTTTCTTTCGTCAAGATGGGAGGGATATAATGAGGGTATGCTTGCAGTTCTTCTTGCCTTGGGATCTCCTGATCATTCTATACCAGATGAAAGCTGGGATGCATGGACCCATACTTATAAACCTGCAAAATATACATACAATAATCAAAGTTATACTTTTATAGAGAGCAGTTCAACTTCCCTTTTTACCTATCACCTGACTTTGAAAGATCCCAAAAAACAAGCCCACACACTATCGTTTTTTGTTGCCACCAGTATTTTTTAAATAAAACTCTCGAATCAGCTATCCTTCAAAACCGTTTCCAGTCCAAGTGCAGTAAAAAGTCTCATCTGATCTAATCCCATAGTTTCAAACATAAACTGCGGTTCTTCGTCACCACTTTTCACCAGAACAACTCTAATCTTCTCAAGTTCTTCAATAACTCGCGTCTCGGAGAGCATCTCCTCCTGTTTCTTCAATTTCCATAGCAAAAGCCTGTAGAATACCAACCCCATAACACAAAGGAATGAATGCACCTTTATCCTTTTATCTTTCCGAAGAAAAAAAGGTTTCATAGATATTATCATCAATCCCTTTACCCACATAAAATCCTTTTCAACAAAGTCTTTCTGATTGTACGTTTTCACTATTTTTAGCATGAAAGTACCCTCAGTCTTAACATCCCGTGACTATCGTTGTAAAGAAAACAACAATTTTCTGGGATGTTAAGATCAAAGATATTTATCTGT
>JAAXOC010000058.1 GCA_014237145.1 ANME-2 cluster archaeon | reverse complement strand
TGTCTATATTGAGTTTGAACTTGTGCTTGACAGTTTTCTTTTCATTTTTCTCCATTTCAGCAAGTTCCTTTCGAATTTTAGAATTTTTTGGAACAAAAATCAGATACGGATAGTTTATTTTTGACAACGTGAGCATAAGCTCCTTGCTGTAAAATCCTCTGTCGAATAAAAGAAGTGATATTGATTTTATCAATGGTTCAATCACACTCAAACACCAGGCCACAGTATGTGCCATATTATGCCCCATCCTTACAGGCACTGATATCAATGGGATTTTTTGAGGAATGTCAGAACTAACTATCGCACATGTCAAGAACTTCCATTTACCAGTAACTGCTTTTTCTCCCGTCCAACCATGAATCCAAAACCCCTGTGGGTCGCCATAGAAATCTTCATCGGTATAATCGAAGGCTAACACGACATCTTTCTCATTTAATCCAAATCGTGTTCCTAATATTTCCACCGTTTTCAGGTATTCCCAGTAAATGTTTGATATTGGTACGTTTTTTATTGCCAAATGGAGTGAGTCTGCACGATTTCCAACGGTTTCTACGTAAGTGTTTGCAACAGAAGCCTTTAGGAGTTCTCGCTCATAATGAAATCCAGAAAGAAATTTTCCTTTTGGTTTTAGATTCAAAGAACGATCGATGAATGTGTCCAATGTCTTAAGAGTTCTAAAAGCTCTAGCGGGAGCAATTGTCATATTATCACCAGATAAACCGTACGGCCAAGATACTCCTTTGGACAATCAACTTTGGCACTGTTTCCAAATTTTGTAACTTTGCGAACGAAAAAACCCTCTATACCGTCAATTTCTAGATGAGTATGTGGTTGTATCTCTATTTTCCTCATAGGATATCCTATAGATATCCTATTATTTGAAGATTATTATATGTTTCGTATCGGGTTCAATTATTTCGAAAATTCTAATCAAAGTGTGGATAAAATGAATGAAATTTCAATAGTTATTCGGAGATACTGACTGGGCCGAAAGTGCTATTACAGCAAGCTCGGTCTTGTCACCCAGTTCTGCAAGTGCTATTAGACTAAATGCAGTCATGAAAGCACTGCGGGCTCCAAGGTTTTTTACATCGCCATTGTCATCATCGTCACCATCGTCATTCATCAGGATAGTTATTACCCCGAACAATATGAACAGCAAGCCTGCTACGATCCCAATAATCCCAGGGCCGATAAAGGCAACTACCACTTCACCCAAACCCACTGCCAGCGCAGTCAATACTATAAAAGCAGCCATCAAACCGGCAAACACATGTGTCCTGGAATACCTGGCAGACAGTGCTATTATTATCAACTGGGTCTTATCGCCCATCTCTGCCAATGCGACAAGTCCGAATGTAGCAAGGGCAGGGGTTATGTCCATGTGATTCCCCGCTCACGGGGCAATCACTGCAGCAGCCTCGGTAAACATCTGATCAGAAACTTCATTCACCTTCTCAAAAGGCGCATGTACATCTACCATAATGAAATATTCATTCTGCACAGTTTCTCCATGCAGACAGAGCAGGTCGGTGTTAGCCTGTGCTATATAACTCGTACCTTGCCTTCCAATTGGTAGATATGCTCCACTGCTGAGGCTGTCCCAAAATATGTACATTCCATAAGGCCTGCCATTGCCTTCGAGATAACCTTGCCATATCCAGAAGGTTAGATTTCCATACGATTTTTGTAAAGTATTCCACCCCATCTCGGTAGTATAATAATTGAGGACTTCCCTGGCAGCTTCGGGACTTTCCATCTTATATACCGAATATTCTACCTCGAAATCAGTTAGTACGGATTCGCTCAGATATATCAAATTAGCCTGGTCCTGCACCTTTGAAATGAAACGTCCACCAGTCTCTTCATTCATTGGGTCCATTAGCAATGTCACACGCCTCATCCCACTGATATTGTCCGGGAAAAATGCGGCAAATTCAGGTTTAAGGACTGGTTCAGGGATATTACCAGTAAATAATATGGGATGGATGTCAGTACTTATGTCAGGTGGTGGGCCAGTGGGATAATCTGCCTGGTTGGTTCCGCCACCGGATAGCAGGTATGCGATCACCAGTAATAATCCGGCAATGATAGCTATGTAAGGTAAATTGTTGGTCTGTCCTTTACTGCTATCTGTCTTTGGAATCTGCTCACTGTGGTTATTCGGGGCAGTATCATTTGTTTTAGTACTTCGTTTCTTTTTAGCCAAAAAAATCACTTTTTTTTATTTTATATAAAGTAAAACTTGCTCCATCTTCAACGCAGTAATTCTAATATTATCGAGACCGTTACATTACATGTTGGTATTATCAAACTAACCGCAGACGAACGACGATAAACGCGGATGTGCTGCCTGAAAATCTGTGTTCATCTGTGGTTTAATTAAATTCACCAACACGAATTGTAACGTTTTCCTATTATCAACAACCTTATATTTGATTATTGTATGCTTCAACCTTTACATGCAGAACTCTTCTCACTGTGCGGCATATATTTAAAGATATACTACGCCGCATCTGTTTTTTGTAACTTTCTGCCATAGAGAGCACTGAGAACACCGAGATGCTTTTTCCGCCCAAAACTCCTCTCTATGTGCTCTCTGTGAGCTCTGTGGCAGTCATATAAAGTTCCAAATTATACTTACGGAGTAGTATAGTCACAATTGGGACGTATTTAGCCTGGCTAACACAGATATTCTTCACATGCGGCAATTTCATCCAACAACCGATTGCTTACCCTCAAGTGTACATCCGAATCCTCCCTCTGGCCAGCTTCAGGCCAGCAGCACCCACATCCACTGACACCATCCCGATAAACAAGGCCGGAACTGTAGCACACACTCCAAGACCTGGCAGCCCTGTGGTCCGGCCGGATCTCCTACCGGGCAGATCTGCCAGGACTCCAGAGCATGGCAACCAGGATGATCACTGCAGGATGAGGATTTTTAACAGTAAGATAAAATCGTATAGTAAACCCCACAGGCAGAAGAGAGCACAATGTTAAATGTTATTGCCCGCATTATCGAGTACAGAGGAAATGAATGCGAACGGCAGGTATAATACACCATCACTTTCCTTTAGAACTTCCCTTGATGCAATAACCGTCCTGTATGGCTCATACTTCTCCTTAAAATGCATAAGGGATTTTGTCTTGCGCTGGTAGCCGCTCTTTGATTCTATAGCGATAAGCCTTCCTTCCTTTTCCACAATAAAATCCACTTCTGCCTTGGATTTGCTTCTCCAGAACTTTACTTCCACACCCACATACGCCAGCTGGGAAAAAATAAATGCCTCATTCAGCATGCCGATATCCTGCCTCATACTGTATGGCCTGAAATCATCAATAATGGTATTCCTGAACCCATTGTCAAAAAAATATACTTTTGGAACCTTGATTATCTCAGTCCTTTTGTTGGTAAAAAAAGGAACAATCCTTTTGCATATAAATGTCTTCTCAAGAATATTGAGATGCCATAAAAGCCCCTTATAGTCAAAACCCGAAACCTCGCCGAGACCTGCATAGGATATAAGCCCGCCAAGTTCTATTGATAGCGCCTTGATCAGTCTGCTCAGGTTGAAATCCGTTGTTAAGCTCAGCATATCCTTTATTTCCCGTAAAAAATAAGTGCTGTATATATTCTTCAGAACCAGCCTCTTTTCTTCACCGGACTTTGAGATTGCAACCCTGGGATATCCGCCATAAACAATATACTCATCATAGATTTCGTTTAGCATTTCCATAAGCGGCTTGCTAAGCACAGGCAATTCGCCATTTTCATACAGATACGCCCGAATTGCATCTTTCCTGCTCAGGTAGGTATCAAAAAGCTCCTCATTTTGGTATCTTAGAAACTCTTCAAAGGAAAGTGGATACAGGTTGAAGACAAAGATCCTGCCTACGAGATATTTTATGCCATGAATTGTAAGTCCGGGTGCAGAAGAGCCTGACACCAATATTTTTGTATCCGGGTAATGGTCATAAATGTACTTTAACTTCTGCCCCCCTTCCTTTGCATACTGGAACTCATCTATGAAGAGGTACCGATTATTCTTTGCATAAAGTTCTGCAAAGGTTTGCTCATCTTCAACGAACATCTCAAGTGCCATCCTGTCATCAAAACTTATGAACACTGCATTTTCAAGAGTCTGGAAAATATGCTTGAGAAGAGTTGTTTTGCCAGATTGCCTTGGCCCGAGAATTGCAATTATTTCAGGTTTGTCAAGATTCTCCTTTATTAGGCTCTCCAGATTTCTGGTTATATACACCACAATAATAACCCTGCTGAAATTATATTTAATTAAATATTAGCAGGGATAAAATATAAAGATATGCATGGATGTGCAATATAAATCAATATCTCCATTCATATGCTGAGAATCCCGGCCCAAAAATTAAATATCGTTCCCCATTAAATTATATTGACAGATGGCGCGTGAGAAACAGGAAGAATGGTGTGGACGACGCTCATGCAAGTTAATCCCTGATGAGTGGATGTATGATATAAATTATATATTTCAACAGCTATGCACGCCTCCGGCAGCACCCAACAACACTCGCGATTGCCGCCCAAATCCAGTGTTGAGCTTGCCAGGAAGTACCTGCAGAACCTGCCAACGTGAGTGTGTATCCTGCCAAGGAATTCTTCCACAAGTTTGTGCACAAAAACAGGGATTGTCCTGGAAATGTTGGCTTTAATCCTGTTATCCCTAAGTTCATCTATATTACCAATAATACTGCTATCAATAAAACATCTATTGCAAGGGTCGCTGCACCATTGACTGCAACAATTTTGCCTCCCAGCTTCGGACCAAATAGTGACACATGCAGCGGTAACGAATGTTTTACGAATCGTGTTGAGAACGATATCACATTACCCAGTAACAGTGCGATCAATACTCCTTTTGTCGATATCATCCCATCGCCCAGAAGGCTGCCCGAAAGTACCATTCCCGAATATGTGTTCACGATCTGTGTTGCACTGATCAGTGCAATCTCGCTTTCCAGTCCAAGAATGTTCGTAACCGGATCCAGTATCTCTGAGAATGATTGGAATATGCGTAACTCCATCGCCACTGATGTCAAAAATAGTGTTATAAACATTATGGGTGTAATCCTTTTCAGCATTTTATATGTGCTGGCAGCACTTTTATTCAGTGCATGTTTCTTATCTATCGAAGTATGGGCGGGATTTAAGACGGATGATTGTGAGTTGGTGGATTGGTTGTCGATATCTTTTAGCCACAGTCTTGCAAGAAAAATTCCAAGACATGTTTTCACGAGTGCGACAAGCCCTCGCAGGCACACATAGATCACTCCTGTAGTGAATCCGAGGATCGGGATCGCTACCGGTATGAAAAACGTGAACAGATGGGAGAGAATACTTGGAAAAGAGGTGATCAGCGAGACTGCGAGAACCTCTTTTTCAGATATTCTTTTATCGTTCAATCCCTCAGATAGCATAGAGTAACCGGCAGTACTGCTGAACGTACATGTTACAACAGAAAGTGCCGATGTCGCGCTGATCCTTGCTTTAGCAGATAAAGGTTTGACCAAACTGTCAAATTTCCTCATCAGCCCGAGATTAACAGCGAGACCCGTTGCAAAAATGCCAATGGCAATGATTGGAACGATTTTTATCACATAATAAGCAGCATATAACAAAGACGTGGATATTATCATTGAGTTACCTTATTGAGTTTGACAAACGAAATTCGTAATTTATATGTTCGCATTGAGATGCCACACGATGGCTTAGTCATCTTGTCCATGTCGCAGACATCTCATGTGCACCGGTGTCAGCATGCTTCCAATCCGGTTCCTTGAAGTGATTCCTTCAGCATTCCAGGTAGATCCAACTCTCTCATTCTTGCCGTACCACCTGATTGATATGTCTTACCGGAATGATATATAGTCTCTCTCCATTGCTCTGCACCAGAGCTTCCACGCCATAGGCACGTCTGATGTTCTATGATGTGAGCACCGATTTTCTTCCCTCTCGCACAATGAGATACACAAGAAACGGAGCACCCATCAATGTTGTCAACACACCCACAGGTAAGATAACCGTTTTTGCCACCAGGTCCAATCCAAGTAGCAATACTGCGCCAACAAGACCTGATATCGGGATTACAAACCTGTGATCATCTCCGATGACCAGACGACAGATATGAGGAGCCAATAGCCCGATGAATCCGATCATTCCTGTGAAGCAGACCGTGATTGCGACCAGAAGACTTGCAACAACCATTGCATAAGTTCTGATGCGCCTCTCATCTACACCAAAGAGTGATAGTATGAAAATCAGCAGGAGTAAGGGGATCACACAGAATAGCATTGTCTTAGCCATGTATATCACCACGTCCCATGATGATCGATTGAGGTCGCCGACCATCCAGAAGACCGTTCCCATCACAGCTTCTGCCTTGCCAAAATACATGAGTATCGTCGTTATCGCAACGGAGAGGATCATCATCACGATACCCATCAGTACGACCCGTTCGGGGGTCGCCCACCTGCGTCTCGAGATATAAAGGATAATCGCTGTTGCTATCAGGGCAAAGATTCCGGCAACTCCCAATATCATGAAAGCTTCCCCTTCAATAGATGCACCGCCAATGATTATGGCAATAGGTGCGCCACACGCTACCACTGATGAAATCCCGAGTGTATATGGCGAAGCAAGCGGATTTTTGAGTGCCCACTGCATGATAGCGCCCGCAGTCCCAAGACAGAAGCCAGTCAGTATGGCAAGGAGGATGCGTGGAATCCGGAGATTCCAGATGCAGACATCCGCAAGCCATGTCGACTCGTGCATCCTCATCTCACCGTTCGTCCCCTTGACTTCCAGGTTCTCGCTTCTGCCACCTTCAATCCTCAACCACGCTTTCCCGCTATCCATCCTATCGAGTGTTATTCTGGCTGAGTTCTCGCCATCGGCGATTGTAATCGTTCTGCAGTCATCGGATTTGCTGATCTTTGCATCCTCTGCCCAGTCGATACCATACTCAGCCCAGAGGTAGTTGCGGAGTCTCTCACTATCGCTTCCCGGAACATCGTCCCATGTGAAGATATATTTTGACTCAAAGTGATCGGGAAAGGTTTTGCATAGTATCGAAGAATAGGCATCGTCTACGGTTACATCTAAAGCTCCGGTGGTTGCGAAAATGCCCACCAGAGCCACGATTGTGAGCAGGAGGAATAGCACAAAGAACACTATCATCCATATTGACGGTTTCGACTTAGACATGATCACAATCTCCGTGTCACACCGGTCTCACCGGAATGATATATGGTCTCTTGCCATCGCTCTTCACCAGGGCTTCCACACCATAAGCACGTCTGATATTCTCGAGAGTGAGCACCGACCCAGGATTCCCTGCGGCAAATATCCTGCTATCAACAGCTATCAGAACGCCCGCTTTCTTCACAGGCATCGACGCTATACCATGAACGAGCATCGCTGCTGGCTGATACATCCGTGCACGTACATGAGAGCGACGGATCTTGCCTGTTTCGTGTTTATTCATTTAATTAAAACTCCTATAATATACATATATTTTTCATGTATATCACACCGCCTTTCTTCCCTCTCGCACTATGAGATACGCAAGTAACGGAGCACCCATCAATGTTGTCAACACACCCACAGGTAAGATAACCGGTGAAATAACCGTTCTTGCCACTAAGTCCAATCCAAGTAGCAATACCGCGCCAACAAGACCCGATATAGGGATTACAAACCTGTGATCATCTCCGATGACCAGACGACAGATATGAGGAGCCAATAGCCCGATGAATCCAATCGTTCCTGTGAAGCAGACCGTGACTGCGACCAGAAGACTCGCAACAAACATTGCATAAGTTCTGATGCGCCTCTCATCTACACCGAAGAGTGATGGCATGAAGATCAGCAGGAGTAAGGGAATCGCACAGAGTATAATCGTGCCAGCCATATATGCCAGTACGTCCCATGATGATCGACTGAGGTCGCCGACCATCCAGAAGACCATTTCCTTCACAGCCTCTGCCTCGCCAAAATACATGAGTATCGTAGTCAATGCACTGATGAAGAGTGTCATTATAATGCCCAACAGTACGATCCGTACTGGGGTCGCCCACCTGCGTCTCGAGATATGGAGGATGATCGCTGTTGCGATCAGGGCAAAGATTGCGGCAGCTCCCAATATCATGAAAGCTTCCCCTCTAATAGATGCACCGCCAATGATTATGGCAACAGATGTGCCGAACACCGCTGTGTGTGAAATTCCAAGTGTATATGGCGAAGCAAGCGGATTTTTGAGCGCCCACTGCATGGTAGCGCCCGCAGTCCCGAGACAGATGCCTGCTAATATGCCCATGATGATGTGGGGAAGCCGCAGATTCCAGATGCACACTTCTGCAATCCAGCTTGGTGCATAGCGGTCCGGGAAGAACTTGTGCATGATTGCAGAATAGGCATCATTCACAGTAATGTCCGCAGCTCCGGTGGTTGCGAAAATGCCCACCAGAGCCACGATTATGAGTAGAAGGAAGAGCACAAAGAGCGCTATCATCCATGTTGAAGGTTTCGACTTAGACATGATAACAATCTCTGTGTCACACCGGTCTCACCGGAATGATATACGGTCTCTCTCCATCGCTCTTCACCAGAGCTTCCACACCATAGGCACGTCTGATATTCTCGACCGTGAGCACCGACTCAGGATTCCCTGCGGCAAATATCCTCCCGCCATTCATCATGAGCAGTCTATCTGTGTATCTCGAAGCAAGGTTCAGATCATGGATCGCCACGATCGCAGAGATACCTTTCCTCTTCACGATGCCTTTCATGATATCCATCACCTCAAGCTGGTGTCTGATATCGAGATTGCTTGTCGGCTCATCCAGGAGGAGAATATCCGCTTCCTGCGCAAGTGCCCTTGCGATCAGGACCTTCTGCTGCTGACCTCCGCTGATCTCGTTAAAGTCCCTCATCGCAAACTCCATGATCCCAAGCAGTTCCAGCACCTCCAGCACCGTATCTATGTCCTCTTCGCTGCTCTTCCAGCCAAGATGCGGGCGTCTGCCCATGAGAACAGTATCAAAGACGGTAGCAGGAAAAACACGCGTGGTGGTCTGGGGCACATAACCCATCTCTTTTGCAATCTCCATTCTCGTCATCTTGCTGACGTCATTTTCATCCAGGAGTATTTTTCCACCTCTTGGAGTCAGGATCCGGTCGATACACCGGATCAGCGTGGATTTGCCGGCGCCGTTCGGACCGACGATGCCGATTACCTCTGATCGATCCAGTTCCATGGATATGTTCTCGAGAACCGGCGTGCTGTTGTAGCCGAATTCAACATTGTTTACTTTTAGTTTCACCAGTATTCCCTCCTTCTTCTCATTATAAGATACAGGAAGAGTGGAGCTCCCATAAATGCGGTAACTGCTCCGACAGGTAGGATTACAGGGGCTATGATCCTTCTTGCCACAAGGTCTGCGCTGATGAGAATTACCGCACCCAGGAGACCAGAGACCGGGAGCACGTACTTGTTATCGCCTCCGATAGCCAGGCGTGTCATGTGCGGAGCAACGAGTCCGATAAACCCGATCGTGCCTGTGAAGCAGACAATGGTTGCAACAAGCAGCGTCGAGACCACCATCGTGATGACTCTGGTGCGCTTCACATTGACGCCGAGACTCTTCGCGGTCTCGTCTCCCGCACCCATCACATTGAGATCCCACGACTTAAGCATAAGTAGGGGGGCACAGCATGCAAGCACACCGAGTATGATCGTCACAACGGGCCATGATGCTCTGTTGAGGTCGCCAACCATCCAGAAGACCGCTTCCTTCACAGCCTCTGCCTCGCCAAAGTACTGGAGTATCGTTGTCATCGCACCAAAGAGATACATCATCGCAATGCCAGCCAGGATCATGGTCTCTGGTGTTGCGCCCTTGCGGCTCGACAATGCCAGGATGATAAACGAAACCAGCAGAGCAAATACAAATGCATTTCCAATGATCAAATATTTCCCACCGACGATGCCTGCACCAGCGAGAATCGCAAGTGAAGCACCGAATCCTGCGCCTGATGAGATTCCGAGCGTGTACGGGCTTGCAAGCGGATTTCTTAGTATCGCCTGCATCACTGCACCTGCAAGCCCAAGACCTATGCCTGCTATGATGCCGAGGAAGATACGTGGCAATCTTAGTTGCCAGACCACGATCTCTTCAGTTGTGAAATATTCCCTGGCAAATTCACGGATCCCATGAACTATGATAAAATCAAGATTTTGGAGAATCGTGACAGAGCCACGCCATATTATTGAATAAACCTCTTTGACTGTGATAGGGTAAGAACCAAGCGTCGTGGAAACACCT
>JAAXOC010000057.1 GCA_014237145.1 ANME-2 cluster archaeon | reverse complement strand
GAGTTCTAAAAGCTCTAGCGGGAGCAATTGTCATATTATTACCAGATAAACCGTACGGCCAAGATACTCCTTTGGACAATCAACTTTGGCACTGTTTCCGAATTTTGTAACTTTACGAACGAAAAAACCCTCTATACCGTCAATTTCTAGGTGAGTATGTGGTTGTATCTCTACTTTCCTCATAGGATATCCTATGGATATCCAATTATTTAAAGATTATTACATGTTTCGTATCGGGTTCAATAGTTTCGAAAATTCTAATCAAAGTGTGGGGAAAATGGATGAAATTTTAATAGTTATTCGGAGATACTGTTTCAGTCAAAACATTTTTATATCATCATTGCCAATTTAATGGTGAGGATGCTAATAATAGGGGAGATATTGGCGGTGGTTAACAATGAAAGAAATTGAGGATAGCGGAGAGGTAGAAAAACAGTCATGTTGTTGGGATAGATGGATGGAAGAAATTATCTATAATAGTAAAGGAACAAACTAATTAATTAAGTTAAATATATAATTTAATTTATTAAAATTTATCCTTAATCATAAAAGATCAATACCATATATTCAGATTGTCTCACTTAAGAAGATGCTCTCTCTGGTAGCATTTTCTAAGCCTGCACGAAAGTATATAATTTCCTAGACGTTCAAAAGCCAGCAATAAAAGGTCTTTGAGGAAAAACATGGCAAAACCCGATATAAGTGCATCGGTTAGGATCACTATCTCCGAATAACTTAACAACTTTCTTTAGTTTCATTTGTTCCCCATTCTAACAACATTTTCCATTAACCCATACCACATTCTTAATTTAGCGGCCTTGGGACAAAATTCACTTATACTGCCTTATGTGGCCAATGCGGTATAATGCCATCCATAATCTAAAAGGCTCTTCGCTAATTCATGTGGGTAACTGGAAATTCAATTGTCCCAATCGAAGGTATATCATAGTAATGAAATTCTGAACATTTCGATAACCACGAGCACTTCTTTTTACTAAAGGGACACATGTCTTATATTACAATTCAAGTGTAACATATTTGTGCCCATAGGACTTCAATTCAGTGAATACCGCATTCTGTACATTCTATTCTTGGAACTCTGCAATGCAAATACGCTTCGTACTGAAAGAAATTAAGATGCCTCCATACTCTCTCTTATACGTTGAGAAGACTAAGGTTGTTACTTCTGCAAATAAATTTTACATTTTAGTTATCCCAGGAAAACTACTAATAAAACCCAGGATAAACAAATAACCCAAATTGAAAAAGTAATTACCCAATTGATACTATTATGTAAATAAAATTAAAGTTTTTCAACCCTTCATCGATTTAGATTACAAATAATCTAAATATTAAATAAATGATCAATGAATAGAAAAGGGGGTGACATTATTCCTGAAATAGATAAAGAAGGCTACCGGGAGATATATATTCTTGGTATTTTAACATTTCTGCTGATGTTCAGTGTCACATTGATATATCCTGTTATGGAAGATTTTGTTATGGAGAGGTTTTATGTCACATCTGTAGCAGAGACTAGTTTATTTGTTTCAATAAATCTGGCCGCATATGTAATATTCTCTCTTATATGGGGCAGCACTTCTGATAAGTTAGGGAAAAGAAAGATATTCATCGTTACCGGATTTTTGGGTAATGCTCTTTTGATGTTCAGCCTTACCCTTGCCCCTACCATGTCAGCCCTACTGGCACTGCGATTCATTGAAGGAGCCTTTACTGTGATGGCATTTTCTTTAATTATGACATCAGTACTCGATCTAGTCAAAAAAACACAGTATGGTAAGGGAATGGGAATACTTGGCCTGGGAATGGCATCAGGTAATGCCATGGGAGCACCATTTGGTGGTAAGATAGGTTCAATAGATCCCCTTTATCCTCTTTACTTTGGTTCTTTACTACTATTACTTGGAGCATTGATCGCGGCATTAATGCTCAAAGAGCGCAAACTCAGTTCAAGACCTACCTCATTTATAGATTCACTAATGTTGCTCAGGGAAGAAAAAAGGATATTCATTCCATATGCCTTTTCTTTTGTTGAGCGGTTTACAGTAGGATTTTTTGTGGGCGTTTTCCCACTTATGCTTGCAATAAATTATGGGATGGAGCCAGGTACTATCGGAATGTACATGGCTGCGTTTTTAATACCTTTTGCCATGCTTCAGTACCCTTTCGGTGTAATATCTGATAGAATAGGAAGAGTTCAACCCCTGATAGTTGGTTCCGTTCTCTACAGCATTATAGTAATAAGTGTTGGCTTCACGGCCCCACCCTTGCTGGTTTTGGTAATGGTGATCGGTGGTGTAGCTGGAGCACTTATGTATCCTCCATCGGCAGCATTAGCTGGTGATTTTGCAGATCCTTCAAAAAGGGGGACTGCCATGGGTGGGTTCAACGTGTTTGGTTCTCTTGGTTTTGCAATAGGTCCTTTTACAGGTGGGTTGATCGCTGATTCATATGGTTTCCATGTAAGCTTTGCTGCAGCAGGTTTAGCAGTATTTTTAGTAGCTTTGATCTTCTTGCCTGTATTGATCAGTATCAGTAGAAGTAAATGATCTTTCTATTTTGTCCTGCTCTTTAAGCCCCCACCTGCAACACCAAACCAAGAATTTATCCAAACTTACACCTCCAGTCCACCGGTCAAGCAATGCAACTATGAAGTACTAAAAAAGCGCCTGCCAGCCCGCTCAGCACACCACAAGGGCGTAAGGGTTGAGCAGAGTGTGATAAGCACTCGGCAAGAGTAGAAATGGTGGAATGAAAATATAATTAAGTTGGTTGTGCTGTATCAGCTGTGCCTGACATTTCATTAATCGCCACATATTCTGCAAAAGAATTTGATTCTGGAATCGGCAAGTTATCTTCTATTAATCCCTGAATATGCATTTCAATTGCATCATACATATTTTGTTCCGTATCTTCACGGTTAGCACCTGTTGCAACACAACCAGGCAAATCAGGTGAATATGCTGAATAATTATTATTTGCCTTTTCAATCACAATTAAGAAACGATACATCTTATTCTACCTATTTCAATTTTGCTTGTTTTAAGATACTATTAAAAGTCCCGGGTGCTAAATCATCATTTAAATGACCAGCAATTGTTACTCTACCTTATTTTGTGTGATGCTTGTATTGTTTATAACTTCCTCTGGTTTTAATTAAATACCAGCCATCTGCTTCTATCATTTTTATTGCATCACGTACTTTCATCATAATCTCCATTTCTCTTATTTCAGCATGATTTCTTGTTAAGCAAATATACACGGACATACAAAAATGCTTTTGCATAAGTCTGGAAAATGAACCAAGACAGAATGAAGCAGTAGCACGTTCAGATGATGAGTTCCGAGCACTGCTTCACATCCATCCACGAGGCACCATAATAGCACCTGCCAGGTCCCAGTCCACTTTTGATACAAGCTCGATAACCAGTAATTTACTATTCAGGATATTATGCAGTTCTTCCAGTGCTTTCTGTTTTCCGATTCGTTTGGTCATGCCATCAATATATTCCACAAGTACGTTGCGGCCCAGTACGAACCGTGCCCCTTCATGCACATTATCCTCAAGGTATGCACTTGCAGTCTTATGGTTCCTGTCCTTCCTGTCGCTCAAGGCAATATAAGATCGCTGGTATCCGGGAATATACGCATCTATTCCCTCCAGTCGTCCCTTTCACTCCAGTTGCCCTCTTTTGTTGCAAATGACCCGATTACAGCAAAAAAGGAATCATCCATTATATCGTCTTCATGCCGCCTGATGTATTCGACAACAGCTTCAAGGATAAAAGTTATTTTCCACTAACTGAACATCAATCCCAGCTCAGCTTCCAGCACATCTCTCATAGCAGCATTGTACCCATGGCTGCTACCCTCAACCGGATAAAAGACCTTAGGTCCCCCTGCCTTCTCGTATGTCACCAGTGCCAGTTCAAGCGGGATAATGGAATCGTTAATCATATGCATCATCACCAGCTTGCGGGGCGGCAGCCTGTCAAGATAAGTATCCGGGTCAATAGAGCGCAGGAACCTGGTCTGGTTTTCCGTGACCTGATTCGAATCATTTGCAATAAAAGATTCAACATCATACCCGCTGGTACTGATTCCTACCACTCCATTGATGGAAGGGTCGATAGCTGCGGCAATGATGGCAAACCTGCCACCGTTGCTGATACCGATAATAGTGATGTTGTCAGGGTCAACCGCAGGGTACTGGCGCATTACATCAACAGCTTTCAAGGCATCAAAGACCATTTTATGCTGGGTAGTTTCCTGCCCGGCCTGGAACAACCTGCCGTCAAGCTGGAAGTCCACTCTTCCCAAGTTGCGCTGGTCAATGACCATGGACGCATACCCCATATCTGCCAGTTCGGCAGACAGCCCCTGCTCGCCCTCTTTTGATACAGTGGCCCCTGGGAGTATGAGGATGCCTGGGACCGGATGGCTGCTGTTGGGGATACGTAGCAGTGCACTTATAACAGCATCCCTGCTGGAATAGTTGATGTGATCGAAGTAATATCCAGAATCTTCAACTATCATTGAATCATATTCCGGGATTCCGCGATCAGTGGGATAAGACATAATACCATCTTCATCCACATCCCATTCCTGCTGTGTGGCAGTATTGTCAAAAATAGCCCATAACAATGCGATAAGGATTACGGCCGAGCCAAGAGCGATCAGTATCTTTGCCTTGGCTGCCTTCTTATTTGCCTCTGCCTGCTGGCGTCTTGCTTCCTTTTTAGACTGGCCTGGTTCGGGTTTGCTTTTTCGCTTTTTTGCCATCCGGGTATTAGAACAGGTTTGTCCTATATCACATTTATGATTATTTTTTGTATGACATCACGACCAGTTCATTGATGCAGGCCACTGCCACCAAAGCATCGGATGGATATTCCACTCCCCACATGATTTTCTCAATCATGTTTAACCTATATATGTAAAAAGTACAATTCTACTAACACTGTTCGGGAATTGAAGTACACATAAGAAATTTTATCATTATTGAAAATCCAGTGGTATCACATATGACCTGTGAAAAATCAAAACAACTATTCAGTAAAGCAAAGAACCTGCTGCCAGGTGGGGTAAGCAGTCCGGTCAGGGCGATAAGCCCCTACCCGTTCTACACCAAAAGTGCCAGTGGTTCAAAGATAACAGATGTTGATGGAAACACCTACATCGACTACTGCATGGGTTACGGCCCCCTCCTGCTGGGACACAACCACCCTGCCATCAAAGAAGCAATAACAAAACAACTTGATAACGGCTGGCTGTACGGCACACCCACCGAACTCGAAGTGGAACTGGCACAGCGCATCTGCAATAATGTTATCAGTGTCAACATGGTCAGGTTAGTCTCAACAGGTACCGAGGCCACCATGGGAGCAATACGTGCCGCCAGGGGTTATACAGGCAAGAACAAGATCATCAAGATAGAGGGCGGATTCCACGGTGCACATGATGCGGTCCTGGTAAAAGCAGGGAGCGGTGCAACCACACTGGGAGCACCCGATTCACTGGGTATCCCCAGGGAGTTCACGAAACAAACCCTGCAGGTCCCCTATAACGATATTGATGCAATGGTTGACGCAATACACGGCTATGAGGGTGAAGTTGCTGCAGTCATCATGGAACCAGTCATGGGCAATATAGGCCCTATACTTCCGATGGAAGGATACCTGGAAGAGGTCAGGGCAGTTACCAGGGAAAATGATATCGTGTTGATATTCGATGAAGTGATCACAGGGTTCAGGCTTGCCATGGGTGGTGCACAGGAATATTACGATGTCATTCCTGATATGACCACAATGGGTAAAGTACTGGGCGGTGGTTTGAACATCGGTGTCATTGGCGGTAAAAAAGAGATCATGGAGAACATCTCTCCTGCCGGCAAGGTATACCAGGCAGGTACCTTTAACGGACATCCGCTTTCAATGGCTAGTGCCCTTGCCACATTGGATGTGCTTGAAAAGGAGAAGGTCCATGAAAAAGTGAATCTGGCCGGTGACGGCCTGCGGGCAATGCTTCGGGATTCCATAAACGACCTGGGTCTGGATTATTATATAAGTGGCGTGGGTTCCATGTTCAAGATATTCTTTGGTGATATCCCTGCTAATTACCAGGAAGCTTTGAAGTGCGATAAGGAAGGTTACTTTGAATTCTTCCACAGGATGCTGAAGAGCGGGGTATTCCTGCCGCCTTCACAGTACGAGACCAATTTCCTCTCAACAGCGCACACTGACGAAGATATTGCTGCCACGGTCGAGGCATATGAAAAGAACCTGAGGCCGTAATTGATGATTATCGGTACACGGGGCAGTGCCCTGGCGCTGGCACAGGCTGACCAGGTGGCTGCCATGTTAAAGCAGCATGGATTTGACACAGAGCGCAAGATAATAAAGACCAGCGGTGATTCGTTCACTGACCGCCCCCTGCACCAGATACCTGGTGTGGGTGCTTTTGTGCGTGAACTTGATGACAGGATGCTGGACGGTGAGATAGATATCGCGGTCCACAGCATGAAGGATATCCCTACTGAACGGCCTGATGAACTGGCTATTGCTGCTGTATTGAAAAGGGATTCACCTCTTGATGTACTGCTGGCCAGGGATGGCTCCACGATTGATGAAATGCCCAAAGGGGCCACGATAGGCACCACAAGTATGCGCAGGCAGGCCCAGCTTCTACGATACAGGCCTGACCTGGTTATCAAGGACCTGCGGGGTAATATCGATACTCGCCGCCGAAAAGTCGCAGAAGGCCAGTACGATGGCATACTGATGGCTGAGGCAGGACTGCAGCGTATGGGCTGGGAACTGGACGTGCACCGGCTGGACCCTGACCATTTCTGTCCGTCTGCCAACCAGGGGACCATTGTGGTTGTGACGCCTAAGGATACCGAAGCTCACAGGGCTGCATCACTGCTGGACCACCCGCAGAGTAATCTTGAAACGAAACTTGAGCGTATAGTCATCGGGATTTTAGGTGGTGGATGTCTTGTTCCCATCGCTGCTTTTGCTACTACTGAGGGTGACGGGGTGCGGATACGTGCCGAGGTGCTGTCGCTGGATGGTGACAGGTATGTTAAGGTGGATGAGGTCGTGCCTCTTGATAATTGTGAGGTGGAGGCCAGGCGGCTGGGTCATTTGCTTGTTGACAGGGGTGGACGGGAACTGGTAGAGGAAGCTGTGGAGAAGTTATCCGGTACTTAGGAAATCCGGCACAGGGGAAGATTGAACCATTTAGTCATTATTTATTAAACTCCCAAATGACTACCACATATCCCTGTTAGTTCTCAATTGTGTTTTTTTACCGTGCTTTAATCATCAACTTATGCCGGGGTCGCAGCCCGGTGTTACCTGCATCTTTTGCAGGTGTTGAACCGAATTATCAGTTAAACATCATAATCATGATGATTTATATAGTAAGAAGTACAACTTTTATGCACTTATAATTATGAATAAATAATGAATATTTAATGTGAGGCATGAAAATGGATGCTTTTTGGAAAGTATATTGCAGATTGGATGAAAGTGGAAGAAAAAAAGTTATTAAAAAATATTTGAACAGACCGATTAGTATTAACCTAAATCCACAGATTAAAACGCATGAATTTTCATCCCAACCCCTGGGTACAAATCTAGAAACTCAGTCAAAAAAGAGGTTTTAAAAATGAAAGATCCTAAAGGAAATCAAATTTCAATTAGTGATCGTGTAAAGGTTCTTTGGAATTTTGATAATAAGATCCATAGTGGAGAGATTGCTACTATTAATGATGGATTTGTTAATGTTAATGTTAATGTTTCTTCAGGACACATGTCCATAAAGGACAATAAAAAGATAACGAAAATCCCCGACAAACTTTAAATTAATAAGTAAATTCATTTTTCGTTATTTAGCATGAAAGTACCCTCAGTCTTAACATCCCGTGACTATCGTTGTAAAGAAAACAACAATTTTCTGGGATGTTAAGATCAAAGATATTTATC
>JAAXOC010000056.1 GCA_014237145.1 ANME-2 cluster archaeon | reverse complement strand
AGATAAATATCTTTGATCTTAACATCCCAGAAAATTGTTGTTTTCTTTACAACGATAGTCACGGGATGTTAAGACTGAGGGTACTTTCATGCTAAAAATGGGTGAAAGCGAGTCTGACATGGATGAATGGCGATCAAAAGCGATAGAAGAATGGAAAAAAGCTGCATTCTTTTGCAGGGATGATCCCAGTTTTTCAGACAAAGATATACATGATATTGAGAAACGCATTTCGCTTCTTCAACAAACATGAGCAGGCTGTATGGGGTTAATGGGAATGTTCGTATGTTTGTGAACAATGCAGCAATTTAAGATTGAAGAAAAATATCAAATTGTGAAAAGGTTGAAATGGATGATAAATCTTCAAATAAGAAAGACATGAAGGGTGGTGTTGGTAATTGGAAAAGATATTAAAAACCCGGTGATTATCAACTTTTGCGAAGGGAATCTTAAATCAATCAAATTCTGAAACACAGACTCACTCAGATCATCCCCTTCATCTTCTCAGCCACATCTCCAGGACTCCCTGCAACCACAACTCCTGCACCCTCCAGCGCCTCGATCTTCTCTTTCGCAGTCCCGCCGCCCATGCTGATAATGGCACCGGCATGGCCCATGGTCTTGCCCGGCGAGGCACTTGTGCTTATTACAGCCATCTGGTCAACTATAAGATTATTAGATGAGGAACCAATTATCGAAAAAAAAACGAATTCAATATATGATATTTATAACATTAAGATTAAGTTGTAAGTAGTATTTAAAGTATAAATGTTTATATTCCTTTCAGGAGATTTGTAATGCCAGAAGAATTCATTATTGCTGAAGACCTCGATTTAGCATGGAGTAATTTTGAACCCTTTTATCCGCTTCCTGCCAATAGTCCGTTCCATGTGGAACGTAAGGGCAAACCTTTGAACAAGTTAAAAAGGGCACTTCTCAGAAAACACAGGCAGTCGCCAAAATATTTTTTCTCGGGCCACCGGGGCTGCGGTAAATCTACAGAACTTAACAGGCTTGCCGCTGATGTGGACATTAATGAGAAATTTTTTGTTGTAAAGTATTCGGTTAAAGAAGTATGTGACGTCAACAATCTCAATTATGTTGATGTACTGTTTTCGATCGGAGCAGAATTATATGTTCAATATATCGATTCCGGCAACAAGCTCAAACCCGAGCTTATAGAGCAGCTTGAAGGATGGAAGCACAGCATAGAAAAGACCATTGAAGAGGAAACATCAATTGCAGCTACTATAGAAGGCGGACTCAGGACATTTTTCCTCTCTGCGCTGGCAAGGATCAGGGCAGAAGATACTACGAGGAAGATGATCAGGGAGATAATCGAACCCAGACTCTCTGATCTCATTGATAAAATAAATCTCATTATCGCAAATATTGAAAGTAATGAGAAAAAGAAAGTGCTTGTGCTGATTGATGATCTTGATAAACCCAGGTTGGAACAGGCAAAGGAAATATTCTATAACAGCCAGACTGCCATTACCCAACCGATATGCCACATTGTCTATACTGTGCCGATTTCCATATACTTCACCCAGGAGTTTACGGCAATCAGGGAATCTAAGTTTTTCTTACCAAATGTAAAACTTCATTCCAGGAATGACAGGAACAGTAAGGATGAGGAAGGTTATGGGCTGATGGGGCAGTTTATTTTTCACAGAATGAAAGCCGAACTGATACAACCCGATGCACTTAACCTGGCAATTACAATGGGTGCAGGTGTGTTCAGGGAAACCGCACGTATCATGCAGATTGCAGCCGACAGTGCAATAGAAAATGACAGGGATCAAATGATAGAGGAAGATGTCAAGAGAGCAGAACGGGAGATCAGAAGTGATTTCAGGCGTATTTTGAAAACTGAAGATTATACAACTCTTAAGGAAATATGCAAAGATAATGATATCCATGGAATCGAAAAAATCGGACGTTTATTACATAACCTGAGTGTTCTGGAATATATGAATGATGAGACCTGGTGCGATATACATCCTACTCTTGTTGAACTTGTTGAGAATGACTGAAATAATAGATCCTATCGAGGCGCGGGTTTCAAGACTAGGCAATTACTTGATCCGCGCACATAAATATAACAAGGCGTCCATTCTTTTTGCACTGTATCTTAGTGAATATGTGCGTGCTGATGTTGAGAAAGAGATCAGGCAATTGCTGAATGAACAGGGACTTAAAGCTCTCAGTGTTGATGCCGGTGAATATAAGGACCTGCCGTCTTTTTTTTCATCAGGAAGTGCTGAGCGGACTGTTTTTTTTGTGCATAATCTGGAAAAAGGTTTTCCTGAAGCCCTCAGGTATTTGAATTTTAAAAGGGAGGAAATTATTGACCATCGGGTGAAGGCAGTATTCTGGGTAACTGATAAAGAACTTACTCGCATTGGCAATGAGGCACCTGATTTCTTTGCTTTCAGGAACAGGGTCGTTGAATTTATCGAAGTGCCAATGGCAGAAGAACGCAGGCCTGCTCTCGTTGAATTTGCACTGGAAACTGAATATAGGTCGCTAGATGAGATTAAACACAGTATAGAGTTAAAAGAAACACTGCTCTCAGAGCTATCCAAAGCTGATGAAATAAGCGGGTATTTCCTGATTCTGGTTTTATGATATCAAGCATCATTCGAAGGGTTGTGGTCTTACCTGCGCCATTGGGACCAAGAAGTCCGAATATTTCTCCTTGAT
>JAAXOC010000055.1 GCA_014237145.1 ANME-2 cluster archaeon | reverse complement strand
AGATATTGGGAATTGTTGGCGAGAGCGGCTCGGGCAAGAGCACGATCGTCCGCTGCCTGTACTTTGATATGGAGCCGACCTGCGGGGAGGCATACCTGCGCTGCTTCGGTGATGAGAATATCTTCCAGATAAGTTCCCAAAAAAAGCAGACCTGCGCTGCTTCGGTGATGAGAATATCTTCCAGATAAGTTCCCAAAAAAAGCAGACAATCAGGAACCTGCACACAGGTATGGTCTACCAGAACCCGCAACTGGGTCTGAAATTCGATATCACCTCTGGCGGCAATATCGCAGAGAAATTACTCGCCGCTAACTGGCGCAGTGTAGGACGCATCCGGGAACGTGCAGGTGAACTGCTTGAGCGCACCGAGATTCCGCTCACACGTATGGATGATATGCCGCGTAATTTCAGCGGCGGCATGCAGCAGCGGGTCCAGATCGCAAAGGCACTGGCAAATGATCCAGATGTACTGCTGCTGGATGAACTTACCACAGGACTTGATGTTTCGGTGCAGGCACGGATCCTGGACCTGATAAAGGATATCAGGAGAAACACAGAGGCTGCGATGGTACTAATCACACACGATCTGGGGGTGATCAGGCTTCTGGCAGAGCGTACGATCGTATTGAAGAACGGGCGTATCGTGGAGGCGGGACTTACTGACCAGATACTGGAGGATCCACAGCACGAATACACCCAGCTGCTGGTAAATTCGGTTCTATGAAGGTGACCATTTGGAGAATGATCAACTAATGAATAACAATTTGGAGAATAATCGGTTAGAGGATGAACAGTCAAAGGATAAACAGTCAAAGGATAAACAGTCAGGGAATGACCATCTGGAGATCTGTAATTTGAACAAGACATTTACCGTACACGTATCCGGTGGAAAACAGATAATGGGATTTGAGGATGTAAGTTTTAATGTGAAGCGCGGTGAGTTCCTGGCAATAATCGGAGGCAGCGGCTCTGGCAAATCCTCACTTCTGAAATGCATATATAGGACATACATCCCTGACAGCGGATCGATCCTGTACCGCCTGGGTCTGGAACGCACCCCTACCGACCTGATTGCAGCACCGGATCATACGATCCTGGCGCTGCGAAGATCTGAGATCGGTTATGTATCCCAGTTGCTGTATGCTATTCCAAGGGTCACTGCCCTGGATGTGATCGCAGAACCACTGCTGGCGCGCGGGATGGATGTAGGGGATGCAAGAGATGTTGCATCAACCTATCTTGCACGTCTTCGTCTCCCTAAGGATCTGTGGGATGCATATCCCTCCACTTTCAGCGGAGGTGAACGGCAGCGTGTGAATATCGCAAGAGCACTGATTGCATCTGCGAACTTGCTGCTGCTGGATGAGCCCACATCTGCGCTTGACCCGGAATCAACCGCGGTTGTGGTCAATATGCTCAGGGAGGTAAAGGGCAAGACTACTATGATAGGCATATTCCATGACCTGTCTGTGGTACGGGAGGTGGCTGATCGGGTTATTGTTATGAAGAACAACCGGATGGTTGGAACCAAAACACCAGGGGATATCCCTGGTAGTGGTACAGGTGATTGATGTGGGGCTTGAGTGAGTGATATGAAACTTGTCATAATAAACGGACAGATAATAACACCGGATGGTGTTATCGAAAAGGGATGTGTGGGGATAGAAGACGGTAAGATCATATTTATCCTTGATAATTTACCAGATACATACGGCAATGTGATCGATGCAAATGGGGGGTATGTGATGCCCGGTATAATTGATATTCACGGTGATGATATGGAAACTGCCATCTCACCACGACCCTCATCACGATTTCCTACAGATTTTGCGCTGGTGCAGCTCGACAGAAGCAACGCAGTACGCGGCATTACAACTAAATTACATGCGATCGCATATTTTGAGGATGAATTAAAGGGACGTCACGTGGGTCTTTCAAAAGAGATCGCAAAAACGATAGCACACTACAGGCACCTGCTCCAGACGAATCATTTTTTACATGTCAGGTGCGAGATCAGCACTGATCTTGAGGATGTACTTGAGGTGATTGAAAGTCCGCTCGTCAAACTTGTATCATTGATGGATCATACCCCGGGACAAGGACAGTTTTTAGATCCGGAACAATACAGGAAGTACCATAAAAGGATATACGGGTTAAACGATGCTGAAATCGATGGAATAATCAGGAAAAAATCAGGTTATGCAAACGCAAGGGTACAAAACATGCAGGAGGTTGCCCGAAAAGCACTGGCAAAAGGGATATCGATTGCATCGCATGATGACGATAGTTCGCAGAAGGTGGAACTAGTGCACAGTATCGGTGCACGTATTTCTGAGTTCCCTGTAACACTTGATGCGGCAAACAGGAGCCGTGAACTCGGCATGACCATCTGTATGGGCGCCCCGAATGTTGTGCTTGGCAGGTCAACATCGGGCAATCTCAGTTCCATCCAGGCAGTAACTGCCGGTCTGGTCGATGTCCTGTGCTCGGATTACAATCCGGCATCCATGCTCTGCTCTCCCTTTATTTTGTGGAAGCAGGGGATCCTGACCCTGCCTGATGCTGTGAAAATGGTCACGCTCAATCCTGCTAAAGCAGTGGGTATGGATTATGAGACCGGGTCGATCGAGATCGGAAAACGTGCAGACATACTGGTCGTGAACGAACAGATGGGCATTCCTGTGGTGGCACGTACAATCGTTAGCGGAGAAGTTGTCTATGCCGCAGGTGGTGCGGTATGACCAGGATAGGTGCGGCACTGGATATTCGTTTCTGGAAAAATACCCTCGGGGGGGCAGGTTCCGGGTGGGTGAATATGCACACAGGACACGTTCCCAGGGCATACCATGAAACAGTTATCAGAAAGGCCAAAGAGAACCGGACAATATCGCTGGATGAGATCGCAGCGGCATTTGATGAACATCTGGCGCTCGGCAAGAGTTCACTTGATCATAGCAGTGGATTTGTCAAAGAACTCAATAACTGCATGTCGGATTGCAATGGACACTGCAGCACGTATGTGTTCGATATGAAGACGTCACTTGATTTTGTTTCGAGTGAAGAACAACCGGATGGTTGGAACCAGAACACCAGAGGATATCCCTGGTAGTGGTACAGGTGAGTGATATAAAACTTGGGTGAGTGATATGAAACTTGGTATAATAAACGGAAAGATAATAAAACCTGATGGTGTTATCGAAAAAGGATGTGTGGGGATCGAAGACGGTAGGATCATAGATATCCGGGATACTTTACCAGATACTTCCGGCAAAGTGATTGATGCAAAAGGCGGGTATGTGATGCCTGGTATCATTGATATTCATGGTGATGAAATGGAAACTGCCATATCACCACGACCTTCATCACGATTTCCGGCAGACTTTGCGCTGCTGCAGCTCGACAAAATCAACGCAGTATGCGGAATTACAACGAAATTACATGCGGTCGCATACTTTGAGGATGAATTAAAAAGGCGTCATGTGGGTTTTTCAAAAGAGATCGCAAAAACGATAGCACACTGTAGGTACGGGCTCCTGACGAATCATTTTTTGCATGTCAGGTGCGAGATCAGCACTGATCTTGAGGACGTGCTTGAGGTGATCGAAAGTCCGCTCGTCAAACTTGTATCATTGATCGATCAGACCCCCAGACAGGGACAGTTTTCAGATCTGGAACAATACAGGGAGTACTATAAGGGGGTATACGGATTAAGCGATGCCGAAATCGATGGAATAATCAGGAAAAAATTAGGTTATGCAAACGCAAAGGTGCAAAACATGCGGGAGGTTGCCCGAAAAGCACTGGCAAAATGGATATCGATCGCATCGCATGATGACGATAGTTCGCAGAAAGTGGAACTGGTGCACAGTATCGGCGCGCGCATCTCTGAGTTCCCGGTAACACTTGACGCAGCAAACAGAAGCCGTGAACTCGGCATGACCATCTGTATGGGCGCCCCGAATGTTGTGCTAGGCAGGTCAACATCGGGCAATCTCAGTTCCGTTCAGGCGGTGGCTGCCGGTCTGGTCGATGTCCTGTGCTCGGATTACAATCCGGCATCCATGCTCTACTCTCCCTTTATTCTGTGGAGGCAGGGGATCCTGAGCCTGCATGATGCTGTGAAAATGGTCACGCTCAATCCTGCTAAAGCAGTGGGTATGGATTATGCGACCGGGTCGATCGAGATCGGAAAACGTGCAGACATACTGGTCGTGAACGAACATCTGGGCATTCCTGTGGTGGCACGTACAATCGTTAGCGGAGAGGTTGTCTACGCAGGGGGTTGTACGGTATGACCAGGATAGGTGCGGCACTGGATCTTCGTTTCGGGAAAAATACCCTACAGTTCCTGGATTTTCTGCATTCCAACGGATTTGATCACATCGAGATCAAGAAGGACAACGATCATGTCTATGGAGAAGTAAAACCATCCGAACTGGAAAGGACCCTCTCCGAATATGACATTACGATCTCATACCACGCTCCGCACCGTGAGTTTAACATTGCGAGTGTGAATGAAAAAGTAAGGATGTCATGTGTGTCCCAGATAATCGAGATGGGCGAATACCTCCAGGAGGTGGGTTCCGGGTGGGTGAACATACATGTGGGACATGTTCCAGGGGCATACCATAAAACAGTCATCGCAAATGCAGAAGAGAACCGGACAAGATCGCTTGATGAGATCGCAGCGGCTTATGAGACACTGGGTACCGGACTGTATGTGGAGAACGACAGTTTTGAGAAGAATATCATTAAATTTGGCCTGCAGCCTGAACAGATGCGGGATATCCTGAACCGGTATCCTGGTTTTGGTGCGACCTTTGATATCGGTCATGCTCACCATTCGGATATACCGCCTGTGCGTTTTACTGAACTTTTAGGGAACCGGATCAATGCTGTACATCTGCATGACAATAACGGTGTGTTTGATGATCATCTGGCGCTCGGTAATGGTTCTCTTGATCTTAACAGTGGATTTATCAAAGAACTCGATAGCTGCATGTCGGATTGCAATGGACGCTGCAGCACGTATGTGTTCGAGATGAAGACATTACCCGATTTTGTTTCGAGCAAGGAATATCTTGCATCATTATGAGGTACCATGACCCGACAAACCCGTGAACGGATCATCGAAGCGCTGTTGTTTGCGTCAGCGGCCACAGCGGTCGTAATTGTACTGCTGATCATGGTATTCCTGTTCAAGGAAGGTGCGCCGTTCCTCCTGAGATACGGGATACACACCTTCTGTCTCGGGATGGAATGGAATCCTATCGCAATGGACGGCGAACCCTCATACGGGATATTTCCGATGATCGTGGGGTCGGTTTATATTGCAGCCGGCTCGCTGGTTCTTGCTGTTCCACTCGGAATTAGCTGTGCTGTCTTTTTAGTTGAGATCGCACCTCCCTGGGCGCAGGTAATGATCAGGCGCGGGATCGAACTGCTTGTCGGCATTCCTTCGGTTGTGCTCGGATTCTTCGGACTTGTCCTGCTGGTGCCGTTGATCAGGGACAGCGCTGGAGGATTTGGTTTCAGCATCCTTGCCGGCTCTATAATACTCGCGATCATGGCACTTCCCCATATTATCAGCATATCGGCAGATGCGATTGCTGCGGTGCCTGAAACATACAAGCAGGCATCCCTGGCACTTGGTGCCACCCGGTGGCACACAATTCGGAATGTGATCCTGCCGGCTGCAAGGTCCGGGATAGTAGCAGCTGTTATACTTGGTATGGGAAACTCCATCGGCGAGACCATGGCAGTGCTGATGGTCACAGGAAATTCCCCAATTCTACCTTCACCGTTCTATGACGTGCTTGATCCGGTGCGGACCATGACCGCGAATATCGTAGTCGAGATGAACTACGCAGCACCGGGAGACCACCAACAGGCGCTCTTTGCAACAGGTATCGTGCTCTTTGTGATGGTTGCTATCTTAAACGCATTCTCACACCGTGCACTAAAGTCAAAGATGGGGGTAGGGCGATGAGCACAGCAGTACGCGGCAGGATTTTTTCAGCGGATACTACTGACAAAGCAGCTAGTTTGCTTTTATGGGTATCAGCTGGGGTGACAGTACTGATTTTGCTGTCAATCATCGGCACGATTATTTATCGAGGGATCGGAGTGATAGATCTTTCATTCCTTCTGGACTCACCGCGCATGAGCGGGGCAGAAGGGGGGATTTTTCCTGCTATTATCGGAACGCTCTGCCTTGTTGGGGTTGCGATACTGACTGCTGCCCCGATTGGTATTGGAGCTGCGGTATACCTTACCGAGTATGCACCTGATAATGCTTTGACCCACATTATCACGTTCGGTGTGGAATGTCTTGCAGGAATACCGTCAATTGTATTAGGACTATTCGGATATGCATTACTTGTGGTATATTTCGGGTTCGGTTTTTCAATCCTCTCTGGCGGGCTTGCGTTGATGTTCATGATACTGCCCTGGACGGTCAGGGCATCAGAAGAGGCGATAAAAACAGTACCAAGTGGTCTAAAGGATGGAAGTCTTGCGCTTGGGGCTACGAAATGGCAGACCATCCGGAATGTTGTGATGCCGGGTGCCCTTCCGGGTATCACGACAGGGATCATACTCGGGACCGGAAAAGCGATCGGTGAGACTGCCGTGATAATGTATACAGCCGGATCCTCGTTGCTTTTACCGGAATCAATATTCGAGCCTGTGCGTGCGCTACCGTACCACCTGTATATACTTGCGTCTGAGGGCATATCCGACGACATGGCTTATGGCAGTGCAGCGGTACTGCTCGGGATGGTGCTTTTGATAAATTTAGGTGCTGTTGCGATCCAGCGTTATTACCAGACCAGGTCCGGGTTACGGCATTGATATGAATTATAAAATTTTTGATGATAAAATAAATGGGATAAGGAGAAAATATTGATGGGAATAGAAAACATTGGGATCGAAAGCCGCAACCTGGACCTCTGGTACGGCAGTACACAGGCATTGAAAGATGTTTCGATCTCGATAGAAAAGAATAAGGTCACTGCCCTGATCGGTCCGTCCGGATGTGGTAAATCCACATTCATCCGGTCTATTAACAGGATGAATGACCTTATAAAGGGGTGCCGTATCACCGGTAAGGTGCTGTTTGAAGGCAAAGATGTCTACGAAAAGGATGTGGATGTTGTTGTACTGAGGAAGAAAATAGGGATGGTCTTCCAAAAGCCAAACCCGTTCCCGATGTCCATCTATGACAACATCGCATACGGACCGCGCATCCACGGGATGAAGGCAAAACGCGAACTGGATGAGGTGGTCGAGGATAGTCTTAAGGCTGCTGCGCTGTGGGACGAGGTTGGTGACATACTGAACAAACCTGCACTTGACCTGAGCGGGGGACAGCAGCAGCGGCTTAGTATCGCACGAACACTTGCAGTGAAACCGGAAGTAATACTGTTCGATGAACCATGTAGTGCACTTGACCCAATATCAACAGCCAGGATAGAGGACCTGATCAATGAGCTGAAACACGATTATACAATCATCATAGTGACACATAATATGCAGCAGGCTGCTAGGGTATCTGATTATACGGCGTATTTCTTGCTCGGTGAAATGATCGAGTTCGGGAAGACAAAACAGATATTTGAACGTCCTGTCGAAAAGAGTACAGAGAATTACATTACAGGACGGTTCGGATAATCAAGTGCACAACGATTTTGAGATGAAAAGTGAATCAAGTTGTACTGTATATCTATCAAAAAAATTAGATCAGGATACCAGAAAAGGAGATCAGTAGATAAAACAGGAGGGATATAATGGTTCGAGAAAAATACCATGAAGAACTTGCAAAAGTACAGCAGATGGTCTTAATACTCGGTGAACTGGTAGGCACATCTATCAAAAATTCGGTCGAGGCACTATGTGACCACAATATCGAACAGGCAGAGGTTGTAATAAAAGGCGATGCTGAAATAGATGATCATTCTGCTAAGATCGAGATTCAATGCATGCGGCTTCTTGCACTACAGCAGCCAATGGCCCGGGACTTGCGGATGATAGGGGCTGTTATTAAGATCAATCTTGACCTTGAGCGGATGAGCGACCTTGCTGTGGATATTGCAAAGATCGTCGTTGTGATAGGGGATGAAAAACATATCAAACCCCTGATCGATATTCCCAGGATGGCTCGCACAGCATGTAATATGCTGGATAATGTAATGCAGGCATTTTCTGAGTCGAACACTGACCTGGCATACGAGACTGCAAAATCGGATGATGAGATCGATGCATTGTTTGACCAGGTCAGGCGGGAATTAATTACACTGATGGTAGAGGATCCGAGAAAGCTTGCCAGTGCATCGCACCTGACGTTTGTAGCGCGCTACCTTGAGCGTATTGGGGATCATGCCACTAATATCTGCGAGAGCGTGGTGTATCTGATAACAGGTGACAGGGTGAAGCTGAATTGAGGCGTATTATGGATATAAAAATAGATAGTAATCATGATAATTTACAGATTTCTTCAACTTCATTAGAAGATGGGGGAAAAGTGTTTATAAGAGAATATCTTCCTGAAGAGCAGCAATATCTTGATTTGATTCTTCTCATTGCCGCCTATTACTTTCTATTATTAGGATTATCAGATGGATCAAATATATGCAGTGTCCTCAATTACGATACTTAATATGATTTAGAATCATATACCATATTTGTGATAAATATGGTTCGACCTCGTGGAGAAATCAAAGTATACTACTCCGCTAATGTAATTTGGAACTCTATATGAACGCCACAGAGGTCACTGAGGTTACAGAGAGAGGAGTTAAGGGTGGAAAAAGCATCTCTGTGCTCTCTGTGCTCTCTGTGACAGAAAGTTAAGAAAAACAGAAACGGTTTAGTATAATTGAAAATGGCCATATCAAAAGAACCAAAAATTACAAATGGTGAATTACATCGTAGATAATGAATCTCGATATTTAATTTATATATTATCACCAACACCCGTGATGCCTTCCTTCAAAAACTCATGCCTGCAAGATTCGGATAAATCAATAAATCTGCAAAAATCAAACATTATATCTTACAATTCACACCATAATCACAAATTATAACCGCTAACTTAAAGTATATTCAGCGATTATAACCTACAACATGGACGAAAACACAAAAATACCCCTTGAACGACAGAACCCCTGGTGGTTCGATAAACCATTTGACACTGGAATAGATCGGCTGCGATGGTACCCGAAAATCAAGAAATACCTCCCGACAAAAGAAATACTCCTGCTCACCGGTGCCAGGCGCACCGGAAAATCAACACTTGCCTACCAGGTGATAAAAAGCCTGCTGGATAGCAACGTGCCGCCCGAAGCCATACTATTCATCAATCTCGACGAGCCCCTGTTCCAGAGTAAATCCAAAGACCCGGCATACCTCACAGAAATAATCGAATATCATAGGGCACTGAAGAAGCCTTCAACCCTCTATCTTTTCATTGATGAGATACAGAATTACGATTACTGGGTACAGACCATCAAGACCCTGTTTGATACCACAACAAACATCAAGATAATACTCACAGGTTCAACATCCAGCCTCCTAAAAAAAGAAATAAGCACCAGACTCTCAGGCAGGTACTTCTCCCTAACAGTTTATCCCCTGTCATTCCAAGAATATCTAAACTTCAGTAATGTCCATAAGCCAACAACCGTAGAGAAACTCCAGCAGTTCAATAACTATCTGGAATACGGGGCCTATCCGAGAGTTGTACTGGAAAGCGATAACGAACTAAAACAGGAAATCCTCAAGAATTATTTCCAGGCCATCTACCTGAAAGATATCATCTACCCCAACAACCTGAGGAATAATAAAGACGTATTTGACCTGCTCTATTTTATCATCTCAAATATAGCAAAACCATTTTCCTACTTAAACATCGCAAAAACCCTGGGAATAACCGGTGAAACGGTAAAAGAATATATCCAATGTGCACAAGATTCATATCTGATATACACATTAACTAAATATGACAAATCAGTGAAAAAACAGCTTATCAATCCTAAAAAAATTTATTGTTTAGATACGGGGCTGGTGAATTCTATCTCATTCAAGTTTTCACAGGACAGGGGCAGGCTACTGGAGAACCTTGTTTATGTGACACTGACAAAACAGAGCAGGGAAATATACTACCACAAAGGCAGATATGAATGTGATTTTCTTATAAAAGATAATCTCACGATTACCGGAGCCATCCAGGTGACCCTTTCCCTTAAAGATGAAAAAACGAGAAATAGAGAAATAAGAGGGTTAACTGAGGCTATGAACGCCCATAATCTCAAGCATGGTCTGATAATAACTGAAAAAGAGTCAAAAACACTTAGAATCGATGAAAAGGAAATTCAAGTAATGCCAATTTACGAATGGCTTAACGAAATACAAACATAATTGAAAAATACCCCATATTATGCAGATTGCAGCACTGGCAGTTGAAGACGGTGCTACTGTACGGATATCCTACAAAAGCAGACTGGCAGAACTTGAACTATAAAGCCCGAAGAGCGGCCCAATGGCGGCCCCGAATCAGAAGCATTTCTTGTAAACACCATTTTCATTTCCCGAAATACTCCTTCACCAGCCCGACAACCACACTATGCAGTAACAGCAGCCCTATAAGATTTGGTATTGCCATCAGGGCATTAGTAATATCAGAGAACAACCAGATATCCTCCAGGTACCCAATCCCTTGTGGAAGATCCACCACCCCTGCACCCACCATTATTCCCACAAGGAATACAGAGTAATAAACCCTTAAAAACCCCTTGTAAAATCTCACATCGTCTGACACCTTTTCAACAAAGTAGGACAGGCATTGCTTGCCGTAGAAAGACCACGTAAGTATGGTAGTGAATGCGAACACTGCCATGCCTATCGTAATTATCACATCACCGGCATATCCCATCTGCGAGTTGAATGCATGAATACTCAGCGAAGTACTGGTCTTACCAGTTTCCCATGCCCCGGTTGAAATAATGACCAAACCTGTCATAGTACACACCACAATAGTGTCAATGAAAGGCCCAAGCATGGCGATTAAACCCTGGCGTACGCTGTTGGGTGTTTTGGCAGTGGCATGTGCCATAGGTGCGCTGCCCAGCCCTGCTTCATTTGAAAATATCCCCCTTGCAATACCAAAACGCATCGCACTGGCCACAGCGGCCCCAGTAAATCCACCTGCTGCTGCGGTACCAGAGAATGCACTATCTATTATCTGTAAAAATGCCGCCGGGACCTTATCAAAGTTAAATATCAGGACTACAAGGGCAGACAGGATATACAGGATAGCCATGAAGGGGACAAGGTTGCCTGCAACAAATCCCAGTCTCTTGATCCCGCCAATGATAACAGACCCCACCGCCAATGCAAGTACCAGACCAGTAGCCATCCCTGGGACATTAAAAGTATCGTTCATGGCAATGGATACTGAGTTGGCCTGGGTCATATTACCTATACCAAAAGATGAGAAAATGCCAAAAACTGCAAAGGACATACCCAACACAATGCCCACCCTGCGGTATTTCAATCCTCTCTCAAGATAATAGAACGGCCCGCCTATCATTGTACCATCAGGCAGTTCGTCCCTGAAATGCAGGGCAAGTGTGCATTCCACGAACTTGGTTGCCATACCCACCACTGCAGTCAGCCACATCCAGAAAAGTGCACCAGGTCCGCCCATTGAGATGGCAGTTGCAACACCTGCGATGTTCCCTGTACCTATTGTGCCGGATAGTGTGGCCATTAAAGCACGAAAAGGGGAGATGTCGCCTTTTTCTTCCTTTCCATCATGTTCGGATACAAGACGAAGGGTGTGCACAAGTTTGCGTACCTGAAGCCCCCTCAACCTGTACGTAAGGAAGATGCCGGTGCCTATCAGCAGCAACATCATGAATGGACCCCATACGACCTCATCAATTAAAGTGAGTATCTGGTGTATGCCGGTCAAAGGTATCAGCTCCCGTGTAATGGATTTACATTAAATTACTATGGTATTGCCTTATATTCTTTCCACCCTGAACACCCTGTCATTCTTCCTGACCCTGGCAGCCACGGCAAGGCCCACATCCTGCCCTTTCCCTGCCTCTTGTACCGGATCCCTTCCAATCATCAACGACTCCACTTCCTGTTCCAGGTATGTACTGGCCCCTTCTATCACAATACTATCCCCGACCGCCAGACCACCTTCTAATAGCCTGACCGCTGCCGCATCCTGTTTAAGGAAATAATTCTGCACCACACCCACTGCCTGCCTGCGCACCGATGAAGCATTCATGTCTTTTTCAATAGCCAGCCCGTCCGGTCCCGGTACCCCGAAATAGAAGCCAGTTGAAAAGCCCCTGTTATAGACCTGGGCCATCTGTTCTTTCCACTGTTGTGCCATCCCCTGGTCATATGAACCATTCCGGCAGGCTTCCAATGCCTCACGGTAACACCGGGATACCACAGCCATGTAACCCGGATTCCTGAGCCTGCCCTCTATCTTGAATGCATCCACTCCCGCATCTATCAATTCTGGCACATGCTCGATCATGCACAGGTCCCTGGCACTCAGCAGGTGTTTCCCTGCCAGTTCAACCAGCCCCCCGTCTTCACCGTGCAGGGTCCACTGCCACCGGCAGGGCTGGGTACAGTCACCACAGTTGCCTGAGCGGCCCAGCAGGTAGGCCGACAGGTAGCAGCGTCCTGATATTGCCTGGCACATGGCACCGTGCACGAACACCTCCAGTTCCATATCGGTATGCTGCCTGATATCCTTTATCTGCTTTAGGGTCAGCTCTCGCGATAGTATCACACGACTGGCGCCCAGTTTCCCGTAAAACTCTGCCGTCTGCCAGTTGGACACATTGGCCTGGGTGGATATATGCAGATCAAGGCCGCACTCTACAGACTTGTTGATGACGGCAGGGTCCCAGGCAATGACTGCATCAATCCCGGCACTGGCAGCCGCCTCCACTATGGCATCCACAGCAGGCAGGTCCTCCGGATAAATTACGGTATTGACTGCCAGATACGCCTTCAGGCCGCTGTCTCGTACCTGCTCTGTAAAAGTATCAAGGTTATCAAGGGTTATATCCCTGGCCCGGGCCCTGAGACTGAAACGGTCAATTGAAAAATAAACAGCATCTGCATTGTCTTTACAAACAGATAAAGTGGCAGGATTTCTAACACCAGCCACAAGTTCCGGAATAGGATCAGACATATTGGAAAATTATCTTGATGGTATTTTATGGTTATGAATATATCGTCATAGACGCGTTCATTTCTTCGCTATCATCACTTCTGTGGACTTTATAACCGCAAGCACTTCATCCTCTTTTTTGATATCCAGTTTCTTCACAGCTTCAGTGGTTATTACCGAAGTGACCACAGTTGGTTCGATTGAGATCTTCACCTTGGATATAATATCTCCCAGTTCGACATCCACGACCTTTCCAGCGAGCTGGTTGCGTGCAGTGATCGTAAGCTCCACTCCTTCCCAGAATGTTTCGTCGTCTATTGTTTCATGGGTGATATTCTTCCGGGCATCGTATTCAGCAAGCATCTCTTTTGCATAGTCGGTTAAAAATGTCCCCTGTTCATTGCCGCCGCGGACACTTATGACCACAGGCCTCCCTGCACTTTCCTCAATCTTCTTCAGCATCAGCCAGGCACGTTTATATGAGATGTTGATCTTCTTACATGCCCTGTTCAGGGACTTCTCTTCGTCTATGGCTTTTAAGAGGGAAGCTTTGCCTTTTCCTATCAGTGACTTCCCGTTTTCTGTTAGCCACACCTTTGTCCTGGCTTCCATTTTTTCACCTGATAATCAAACCGCCTGCACAGTAGCAGCCTTCACTTTCAATTATACTTCAGGTGGTGATTTTCTAAAAGCCTTTCTATTGCACAGGATGTATATAGATTTACTATGCAGATCAGATGAAATCTTTAAACAATGGCATTGATAAATGAAATTGATTTTGCATTAGATGGGGGAGATTTTTGAGGTGGTATTAAGGAGAGTTGCATTAGATCACCAAAAAGTAAATTGATGCAATTCCAGCAATTCACGTTAAGATTGTAAACACATAGAGCTAAAGGGTTACTAATGCTGATTGTTGGACAGCTTCTATGGTCACAGCCACAGTAATTGATACCACTACCTGCACGGTCCTGACTCCATGGCCGGGACACGGGGGTGTTTAGTGTGCCTCCTCGCTGTCCGGTCTGCGGGTTGGGGGTATGTTTGGGGATGTGACCTTGAATTGTGTGTGCGGCGAGGGTGTCCAGCAGACGCCTGGGGTGAAATTGGTGGAGTTAGAGGGTAGTTTTGCTGATTGCCCCTTCTTTGGCTGGTAAACTTGCGATGAATATGTCTTCGATGGTCTGTTCATAGCTCTTTTCTGAGATGTTAAGCATATTCTTTATTTTAAAGCAAGTTTCAGGGCATTTTTCAAATCAATAGGTTTGATCGTGTTTTTCAGCGGTTTGAAGTGATTATCGTCTGTTAGAATGTGCTTGACATTATTGACTATGCCTGTGGCTGCAATGATTGAATCAATAGTAGGAATGTCATATTTCAGGCGCAATTCGCCGGCACGTATGGCGATCGTGTCGTTTACATCCACAAAGACCAGGTTGGAGGCGATAAGATTGTTGAGATCGCTGTGCATCCGCTTATTAACTTTCTTACCACGAATTTTTATTAATTCAGTGAGGGTGACTACCGAGACCAGGCCTGTTATTTTTTTATTCTGCAATGCTTTGGCAAGCTCAATATATGAGTCGTCTATCAGGATATCAGCTATGTGCATGGTGTCAATCAGAATCCTGATCATCAGCACCGTTCCTCTTTGCGCATATCTTCTATCTGCTTTCTTACGGTTGTTGTATCAAGGTCAGACCATGATCCGCAAAGTGATGTGAGGTCGGCAGGGGGTACTATTTTGATATATCCTTCTTCTTCCATGATACCCAGTTTTTCTCCTTTTTCCAGGCCGAGCTTTTTCCTTATGATAGCAGGTATTACTACCTGCCCTTTGGCACTGATTGTTATGGTTTGCATGGTTTACTAGTAAGACGGTGTAAGGTAAATATTTTTCTATCAACTTTACTATACAGCTTTACGGATTTTTATATTTTCCATCACGGCAGCCGAGATGAGCGCGGTGCGGTCACTGCCCCAACTTATGATTCAGGCACCCACAGGGTTCTAACACTGTGGCCAGGAC
>JAAXOC010000054.1 GCA_014237145.1 ANME-2 cluster archaeon | reverse complement strand
TTGTTAGTGATATTATAGCAATAGGTGGCTGGACATGTATGCAGCCCTGCGGGCTCCATACGTGGACTTGAGGTTGTTAGTGATATTATAGCAATAGGTGGCTGGACATGTATGCAGCTCTGCGGGCTCCATACGTGGACTTGAGGTTGTTAGTGATATTATAGCAATAGGTGGCTGGACATGTATGCAGCTCTGCTGATTCCATACTTGGACTCGAGATTGTTTGTGATATTGGCAATAGGGCTACATGATTGAAGCCCTGCGGGCTCCATACATGGGCTGGGGGTTGTTATTAATATTAGAAATAAGGGGGCTGGACATGATTGAAGCCCTGCAGGCTCCATACATGGGCTGGAGGTTGTTATTAATATTAGCAATCAGGGGGGTGAACATGAATGAAGCCCTGCGGGCTCCATACATGTACGAGCTTTTAATATGAATTTTAATACAAAATTAGGCTATCGCAGGCCTTTCATCTTGTTTTCTACTTCGTTACCAATTAATGTTAGTGAAAATAATCCCTCTTTTTCTTCTACAAGGCCTTTTTCCTGGAGTTCTTCCAGTATCTTTCCTGTGGTCAGGGGGATCATCCGGGCACGTTTGGCTATCAATTCCCGATCAAGGGTACCATGGTGGCCCAGGATTCCCATAATCCTGTCGCGTTTATCATTGCTTGAAACAAAACCTATCAATTCATCCATATTATCACATCATGATATTAGTCTGCCACATGGATAAGTTTATTGTATCCAGATACTATAATGGATGCTGGCAGGCTAGCCCGGGTAGTTAGGCGTTACCTATGACCCGAAATCGCCGATATGCGGGGGGCGAAGCCGTTGGAAGATGTTATCAATTACCTCTTCAACCCACGGACTTGACTGAGAAGCTCCGTCCTATGGGGATAACGTTGATATGGAAGCTTTCCTGAAGGCATGTTTCCATGACTTAATTGAGGGTACCGGTCCAGGCCCGGAAGGGAGCAGACTTACCTTGAACAATTATCGCTCATGGGGCAGCGGGGTGGAGGACAGACTGTGGACCATTGGAGGGTATGCGGTGCAACGACCATTCGGCGTGTCTGCCACTCTATTTATCAGAAATATCAATAAGAGAAAAGTCTTAAATATTGAAGATACAATGTAGATGCCGCTTGACGAGATAGCCAAGCCTGGTATGGCGCAGGATTGCTAATCCTGTGGTCATTTTGACCTCGGGGGTTCGAATCCCCCTCTCGTCGTTTATCAAATAAGTAAATTTTCAAGTCTGATTATCATTGACCAGTCGTATGATATTGCCTTTTCCCTTTTTTATCTTGATGATCTTTCCATCTTCTTTCATCTCTGATAGAACAATACTGATCTTTGATTTAGAAAGGCCGCTCAGTTTTACGATTTCTGATTGATGCATCTGTCCACCGGATCTAATGAGGATTTGTTCTATCATTTCTTCATCCTCCAGGACTTCTGTAGCAATTGGACTGAGTATCGGATCTACATCATTCTTTGTACTGGATATAAAAGATTTCTTAAGTTTGAATAATACTACAGATGCAGTAGCAGCCAGAATAACCATTACTAATGCCAGTACCCATATTCCAGTATCGGTTTTTTCGCGTGAGAGTACAAGAGCAGGCTCACCTTTATCAAAACTGCGGGCTAGTGTACCATCCCATATCAATCTGTTCCCATCACGCTCATCAAAGTCCGGAGATACACTCTCTACTTCGTAACCAATCGGGATATTGATAATCAGGACATTATCATAGGAGAGGATCATCCCTTCAGAAAATACATCTCCAATGAAAAACTTATCAGATTCAGTGCGTGAAAAATTAATCCACTCAAAACTGAAACGAACAATTCCAAATGAACCTGATAAAGTATTCAAAGTATCATGAGAAAGATTGAAATTTTCAGCATTCATTGAGCGATCCGAGGATAACTCAGCCAAAATGATTAACCATTCAATCCTTCCCCTGAACTCTTCAATATCATACTGGTATTGTTCTATACTCTCCCCACTTTGAATGTATTCTACCCATTCATCAATTTCATCCTGGTTGGCAAGTGGTAGATATTCTTCCATGGTCCATACAGCATTCCCATTTTCATTAACATCTATGGTGATAACTGATTGGGCTGTAGCTGTATGTATTAACAAAAACAAATAAAGAAAGAACAGTCCCACTCGTTTCATCTATTCACTTCCTAACGGCAATAGATTTAAGATTTACTACTTGCCAATCGAGTGGTCCTGATCTTTCAACTTCCCACACTGTTCTGTTTTTTTTATCGTGATTTTGTTCAGTTTTTGTTGCCATTTTTGCCTTTATCTTCGGTCCCAGTATCTCTTCCGGTCTCTGCATCTCTTCCAGTTTCAGTACCTCTTCCGGTCTCTGTACTTCTTCCAGTTTCAGTACCTCTTCCGGTCTCTGTACTTCTTCCAGTTTCAGTACCTCTTCCGGTCTCTGTACTTCTTCCAGTTTCAGTATCTTTTCCGGTCTCTGTACTTCTTCCAGTTTCAGTATCTTTTCCGGTCTCTGTATCTTTTCCATTCTTCATTTCAGATTGTGCAATCTTGGCATATTCTTTCGCCATTTTCTGGTTAGACTTTGCGTCCATCTGGGCTTGTTGCAGGGCGGCAACATATTCCTCTTTTGATATTTTACCAGATTTGTAATCATCGAGCAGAGCTGCACGCGTGGTTTGTCGTTTGTCTATCTCCTCGTGAAGTAGATTCACTTTTTGGGCCAGATACGCTTGACCTTTATCACCCAACCTAAGCACCTTTCTCTTTTCCATCCGGATCTTAGTATCATCGCCGGCATTCCTGAGAGCACTATCGATGATGCCAAAAATGTGGTGACCGCCACTGTAATCCCCTATCTCATATACATTTACATACCATGTGAATTTCACCTGCGAGCCGTTATGACTTCCATTGACGATTACTTTGTGAGGTGACCCAATACTCTCAAAATCCCACGTATGATCATATGCGTAGGTATTGCCGCTTACTATTCTGTATTCCGTATTTACAACTCCTGTCAAGTTAATAACGGTCCAGCTAATATTTTCCAACGACTCGGCAGTTGTTATGGAATATGTGATTGTCTCGCTAATGGTGTCGTTTATATAAACATAGTCAACAACCTGCGGAGACGAGAAAAGGATTATGTCGTTGTCCCGGTATCGATGCTGTTCCAAAACAGTAACTTTCCAGGTAATTGTATCGCTACCATTGGAATTTATGGCATTAACGCTTACGTTTTTAATCCCAGGATATTCCCAATGAGTAGTGAAGTTATTGTAATTGTTATCCTGAACATCAACATTATCTTTAGACCAGTTCCATGTATCTATGCCCTGATTGGCAGTAACATTGAACTTGATAGTTTCATTTGTATTGATTATTATTATGTTAAGCTCAGCATCATTGGTCTTGTTGTTGTACCATGAAGTTATTTCAGGAATGAAAATTGTTTCCTCTTCCTCTACTGTAACTGTCCAGGTGATAGTATTACTGGTTCCGTTGGTGTTATTTGTGGAATTTATGCTGATGTTATATTCTCCAAGAGAATTCCAGGAAGTACTGAAGTTATCATAATCGTTATCCTGCTCGACATTATCTTTAGACCAGTTCCATGTATCTATGCTCTGGTTGGCAGTGACAATGAACTTGATAGTTTCATTGATGTAAATTGTAAGATCTTGAGCATCATCATTGGTCTTGTTATTGTACCACGTATCTATTACGGGAGAAGAAGCACTAACCGGAATTATCAGCATTGCTATAAAAAGTAATATAACCACAAATTTCATTTAATGTTCACCAGCAAGACTACACGCATGCTATAAATATAAACATGCCGAGAGTTTATTCAAGTTTTTTTGGGTTTTTATTGTTTATTTTAGTTTTATTTTAGTTTTTATTGTTGAAAAGCATTTTTAATCTAAATAATTGGCTGTATAATCCCGCAAATAGAAAAGTGTTGAAAATAGACTATATAATATAGATACTGCCAGGAATTTTTAATGATTATCGATACAGATAAATCTGTTAAATTCAAATAAGCAATAGGTGTTTAGAGATTGCTGATTACTGAACTGGAGCGATTCATCCGGGAAGATTTAGGTGACGATGACACTTCATGTACTATCGTACCTGATGAATGGGTACATGCAAGTATAATCACAAAAGAGAACGGAGTGCTGGCAGGGCTTGAAGAAATCATCCAGATATTTGATTATTTCGCACTTGAAACACATTCCGATTTAAATGACGGGGACACAATAACATCCGGTGATGTAGTCTGCAGCATATGGGGTCATGCAGGTGATGTGCTGCGTTCCGAAAGGCTGGCTCTCAACTTCCTGTGCCGGATGAGCGGGATAGCCACGTTGACAGCCCGGTGCGTGGCAGATGCAGGCAGTGTAAGGCTGGCATGTACCAGGAAGACCACGCCAGGATTTCGCAAGTTCGAGAAAAAGGCGGTAAAGCTTGGCGGTGGGGATACCCACAGGTTCAATCTATCCGATGCTGTGATGATAAAGGATAACCATATCGCCATAATGGGTATTGAAAAAGCTGTTGAACGGGCAAGGGCCGAAGCCAGTTTTACCAAAAAGATCGAAGTTGAAGTATCGGATGCGGGAGAAATGCTATCGGCAGCAAAGGCGGGTGCTGATATCATCATGTTCGATAATATGCAGCCTGAAGAGATCAAGAAGTGCATTGAAGCACTTGAAGATGCGAAATCACGTTATGGCAAAATACTGGAAGCTTCGGGCGGCATTAAGCCTGATAATATCAGGGATTATGCTTCAACTGGAGTTGATGTTATCTCCATGGGTTCGCTCATCCATTCGGCCCGGTGGCTGGACATGAGTATGGGAATTATGTGAGACGCTTCTATTCTCGATTTTTCTGTTAATAATGAAAAGTCTCAAAATTCCATCCCCAACCTTTATTACCAATTAACGTATCTATAATCTCCTCACAACATGCCAGTTTCATAGGCGGGATACGTCCCGCAGGAATGTGGCCCATTCAAGGGCTGAACCGTGAAACCTGGACACTAATTAGGAGATAGCGAAACATGGCAAAATCAATGTATAGTTATATCAGGGATGCCTGGAAGGACCCTGACTCAACGTATGTGCACGAACTTAGATGGCACAGGCTCCAGGAATGGAGACGTGAAGCCTCAGTACAGAGAATAGACAAACCCACAAGACTTGACCGCGCACGCAGCCTGGGCTACAAGGCCAAACAGGGCATAGTCATGGTCAGGGCAGGTATCAGGCGGGGCAGTGCCCGGAAATCACGATATATCAGGGGCCGCCGGACCAAGCGTATGGGCATGAGCAAGATAACTCGCGGCAAGAGTATCCAGCGTATTGCAGAAGAGCGGGCAGCACGTAAATTCCCTAACCTGCAGGTGCTCAACTCATACTGGGTGGGCGAGGACGGTAAGCACAAATGGTACGAGATCATCATGGTGGACCCGGCACATCCGGTCATTCAGAAAGACCCCAGATTGAACTGGCTATGCCAGCCCAACCAGAAAGGACGGGTCTTCAGGGGCAAGACAAGTGCCGGAACAAAGGGCAGAGGCCAGCGCAAACGCGGCAAAGGTACTGAAAAGACCAGGCCCAGTATAAGGTCCCGCGGTAATTTAGGTAAGTGAGGTCTGTGACCCCACATCATTTTTTTCAGGTTTTAATCAAACCTGATTGCCCGATCAACTATTTCTCATAGTGCAATTTATTTTACTTAAAATGAAAATTAGATGCGGGAATGATTCATTATATCCATCTGCGCACAAGTGCACAAGCCACGGAAGACCCGGAAAAGGTACGATCAGCCCTGAAGCTATTTCTCCCTCCTTCTGGACAATCTGCAAAAAAAGATACAACCAGCGTGCATGAGATTGTCACAACAGGGTACCACGGCAACCAAATTATACTGATGGAGGCAGAGCTAAAGCAAAATAAGGACTGCCAGTATGTGGTTGATCGTATAAGGGAATACCTGGGGCCTTCAGGTATTTCCCGGCTTGCAGGCGAACTGGAAAATCGAGTAGATGATGACTGCACCCTGTACATCAGGTTTAATAAGCAGGAAGCATATCTGGGCAAATTGATGACTACCGCAAAATCCGATTCCATCCTTGTACGGATAAAAATAAAAGCCTATCCGGCCAGGCCCGAAAATGCGATACAAATCGCCCGGTCACTTTTAGGCATGGGAGACTGATCATGGGCATAATAAAGAGTTCGAACTTCTATGACCTTAACGTCCATGCACTGCCTGACTATGCAGACTCCCCATCAAGGATGATACTGGAAGCAAAATATATGGGATATTCAGGCATCTGCCTGACCTCGATAAACCCTGCCAATACGTTTCGTGGTACTGACATCACCATGCCAATGCCCGGGGATTTTGAGATATATACCGGAATCGAGATCCAGACGAATAATGTATCCAGACTGAACAAATATATAAACAGGTCAATTAATAAAGTGGATATCATAACTGTCAGCGGGGGGGATGAGGATATAAATCGCGGGGCAGTAGAGGATGGGCGCGTGGACATACTTGCCCATCCTGCATCCCAAGGTAAACCCTTAAACCATGTACTATCTAAAGCAGCTTCAGATAACGGCGTAGCTATTGACTTCAATATAGATGCCGTGATACGGTACAGGGGGGGTAGCAGGGTCAGGATACTCAGTGCTCTCAGGCAGAATGCCAGGCTGGCACGCAAATTTGACGCACCCATGGTCATCACCAGTAATGCCAGGTCACACTATGACCTGCGCGGACCCAGGGAGATGATGGCACTGGGAATGCTAATGGGTATGACCCGGGAAGAAGCATTACATGCACTATCAACGGTACCCGGCTCTATTATTAACAGGAACCGGAATAACAACCGTATTATGGATGGAGTGGAAGTGGTACAATGAAGATCCTGCCCCCTACTTTGAGAGAATCGAACAGGTATCTGGCCATTTCCGTAACATCTGAAGGGGACATACCAAGGCGGGACCTTGTTAATGAAATACTCTTTTGTGCAGCGACACTTCTTGGGGATGCAGGAAGCAGTGAAATGGGGATCCGCCTCCTGTCGTTCGAGGAGAACAAGGGTATAATCCAGTGCAGGATGGACAAGGTATGGGAAACAAGGGCCGTGCTTGCAATCGTGACAACAACAAAGGGGATGCGGACCAGGATAAAGGTACTGGGTGTATCGGGAACCGTTAGGGGAGCGACAGAAAAGTATTTACTAACGCAAGACATAAATGAGCCCGAACCTGAGATAAAAAGAACCCAAACAATAAAAGAATGTAAGATGATCATAGATGTGGGGACTATTTCCGGTGAAGTAGTAAACCGGAATACTAACGAAATTGATTTATTGTCAGAGGACCCACATTCTTTAGAAATACTAAATCGTTCTAATACCAGATATTTTGGTATTACGGTTTTTGACATTAAAGATAAGGAGATTGATGTATAATGCAGATGGCACCTCAAATGGGATATGATAGGGCGATAACGGTTTTCAGTCCAGACGGCAGGTTGTTCCAGGTGGAATATGCCAGAGAAGCAGTCAAACGCGGAACAACGGCAATTGGAGTAAAAGCAGTAGACGGCGTTGTGCTGCTTGTAGACAAACGAATTACAAGTAAATTACTTGAAGCTGAATCTATTGAAAAGATATTCCAGATAGACGATCATATTGGTGCAGCCACATCTGGTCTTGTGGCCGATGCCAGGGCACTGATCGACAGGGCGCGGGTAGAGTCCCAGATCAATAAAGTATCATATGATGAGCCCATTGGCGTGGATGTCCTTGCCAAGAAGATCTGCGATTTCAAGCAGACCTATACCCAGTACGGCGGCGTCAGGCCATTTGGCACGGCATTATTGATCGCCGGTGTGGAAGACTCTGTTGCAAGGCTTTTTGAGACCGACCCCAGTGGTGCCCTGCTTGAATACAAAGCTACCGGAATAGGTGCAGGCCGCTCTGAGGTGATGGAGGTCTTTGAAGAGAAGTATACTGACGACATCAAACTAACAGATGCTATCTTACTGGGTCTGGAAGCTCTTTATAATACAACAGAGGGCAAGTTTGATGCTTCTACCATCGAGGTAGGTGTGGTTGAACTTGAGAATAAGCAGTTCAAGAAACTCAATCCCGAAGAAGTTGCCGATTATGTCAATGTGATACTGGAAGCCCATTCAGAGGAAGAAGAAACCGAAACTGAAGAAGATGCTGAAAGTGAAGAGATGACCGGAGAAGAGACTGGAGAAGAGACCGGGGAAGAATAACCGATCTCAATATAAATTGTTGGTTTGATCATGGTTACACTGGATAATGCCGTAATTGCCAGGCTTAAGAAAGGTGGGAAGCAGTTCGAGGTATATGTAGACCCGGATGCAGCTTTTTCCATGAAAAGGGATGAAGAGATAGACATGGAAAAGGTATTGGCAGTTGAAGACGTTTTTGAAAATGCCAGCAATGGCGACCGTCCTGCAGAAAAGGATATTGATAATACATTCAAGACACAGGATGTATTTGAAATTGCCAGGCAGATCATCATGCATGGTGAGATACACCTGACAACAGAGCAGCGTAAAAAGATACTTGAGGATAAAAAACGCCAGATAATCAGCATGATCGCTGCCAATGCCATTAATCCACAGACCAAGACCCCGCATCCGCCTGCAAGGATAGAACATGCCATGGAAGAGGCGGGTGTGCATATTGATGCCATGAAGAGTGTGGATGATCAGATAAATATCGTGATGAAGGCGATACGTCCCGTAATCCCCATACGTTTTGAAGAGATTAGTATCGCAATAAAGATTGGTATGGATTATGCCCCGAAAGCTTATGGTCCTATATCTAAATTCGGCACACTCACAAAAGAAGAATGGCAAAAGGATGGTTCATGGATTGGCGTGGTCACAATACCTGCGGGTTTGCAGGACGACCTGTTCGGTCTGGTTAATCACCTGACCAAAGGAAACGCAGAGATAAAGATCCTGAAATGAAATTAGAATTATTACAAGATTATCAGGTTGAGGTTATAAAAAATGGATAAGCACATTGTTGTGCCAGGTGATTTTCTTTCTGACAATGTTAAGAAAGCAGGAGACGGCACCTATGTGAGTGAGGGAAAGGTTTATTCAAATCTTTACGGACTTGCAAGTGAAAAGGAGAAGATACGGGTTGTTTCTTTATCAGGGAAATATATTCCGCAGGGCGGGGATTTGATCGTGGGCACTGTGAGCGAGATTACTTTCTCGAACTGGATAATGGATATCAAATCACCATATGAGGGACTGCTTAATGTATCTGAATATCCAAGACGTATTGATTCCTCTGACATGGTTAAATACCTGGATGTTGGTTCATCCGTGCTCGTTATGGTTAAGAATGTTTCACGTTCCATGAAGGTAGAACTAACAATGAGGAACAATAGGTTAAAACCCATAACCAGTGGAAGGATTGTCCTGGTCTCAGCAGTAAAAGTGCCAAGGATGATCGGCAGAAATGGATCCATGATATCTTTGTTGAAAAAGCAGACTAACTGCAACATCGTTGTGGGCCAGAACGGAGTTATCTGGATAACCGGCAAGGACCGTGATATTGATAAGGCTATAGAAGCGATACGGATTATTGAAAATGAAGCTCATATTGATGGACTCACTGATCGGATAAGTGGTTTCCTGAAAGGAAATGTTGAAAAAGAACCCGAAACAGCAAAACCAGAAGTTTCGGAGATTTTGGATGAACTACTGGACTGATTTATTGAGTTGAGAGAGGAAAGAGAGGAATTGTAAATGACAGACAAACCAGAAAAGTTCATAGATGAAAATGGCATTCGTTCTGACGGAAGGCGGGCCAACGAGATAAGAGATGTTAAAATCGAGGTCGGCGTATTGAGTCGGGCTGATGGTTCGTGTTATCTTGAATTCGGTAAAAATAAGGTGATGGCAGCAGTTTACGGTCCAAGGGAAGTACATCCCAGGCACCAGCAGAAATCCAACAGGGCTATTGTAAGGTATAAGTATAATATGGCTTCCTTTTCAGTAGAGGACCGCAAGCGTCCCGGGCCTGACCGACGTAGTATTGAAGTTTCAAAGGTAAGCCGTGAAGCTCTTGAGAACCAGATATTCACTGAATATTTCCCAAAATCTGCAATAGATATTTTTGTTGAGGTCCTGCAGGCAGATGCAGGCACAAGGACGGCAGCCCTTAATGCGGCATCCATTGCTCTGGCAGATGCAGGAATCCCGATGAGGTCACTGGTCTCTGCGTGTGCTGTAGGGAAGGTCGATGATACTCTTGTCCTGGACCTTAACAAGAATGAGGACAATTACGGCCAGGCAGATATGCCTATAGCAATGACACCTGATGGTAAGATCACACTGCTCCAGATGGACGGCCACCTTACTAAAGAGGAGTTCAAGCAGGGCCTGGAAATGGCACAGGAAGGGTGCAGGCAGGTATATGAAATGCAAAGGAAGGCACTGATGGATCATTATTCTAAGAAAACAGAGGTGTTAAGCACTGAGGTCATTGCTGCAGAGGATGTCAAGGAAGATGCACAGGAGGAACCCGAAGATGTCACTCCGGTCGAGGTATTAGAAGATACTGAAGATACCGAAAAAATTGACGATACCAACGAAACCGGAGTTACCAAAGAAACTGACGATACAAGAGAACCCGGAGATACCAAAGCAACTGGAGATACCGAAGAAACTGACGATACAAGAGAACCCGGAGATACCAAAGCAACTGGAGATACTGAAGAAACTGAAGATACCGTCAAGACAGGAGATGTAGAGGAGTTGGAGGATTCCGGCGAAGAGGTTCCTGAGACTGGGAAAAACGCTGATGAGACTTACGGTCAAATGGATGAGAGTGAGGAGGAGACTTCCAATGAATAAAGATATTGTTTCAATTATCCAGAAGGACCAACTGTATAATCTGATGCTTAAGGGTCAGCGTGCAGACGGTCGGGCGTTCGACGAAACCAGGGAGATCAAGATTGAAACCGGTGTAATAGAAAAGGCAGAAGGTTCGGCCCGTGTGGAAATTGGCGATACTAAAATAATTGCCGGTGTAAAGATCAGCCCGGGCACGCCATTCCCTGATACACCTGATGTAGGCGTAATAATTACCAGCCTGGAACTCATACCCCTTGCATCCCCTGAATTCGAATCAGGTCCACCCCGGGAGAAAGCCGTAGAACTTGCCAGGGTGACTGATCGAGGCATCAGGGAATCCGGCGCAATAGATTTAAAGAAGATGTGCATTATTGAGGGCGAAAAGGTCTGGATGATTTTCATTGACATTCATGTGCTGGATGACGGCGGTAATATAATGGATGCTGCTGCACTTGGTTCTATAGCTGCATTGCTTACAGCCACAATCCCTGCAGAGCGTTATGAACTGGGTGAAGATGCACCGCTGCCAATAAGAGATATACCGGTATCTGTAACTGCTGTAGATATAGGCGGCGGAATTGTATTTGACCCATCCCTTGAAGAAGAAAGGGTCGCAAACACCAAGTTAACTGTGATATCCAATCAGGAAGGCGCAATTGCCGGCATGCAGAAGAGCGGCAATGGGTCGTTATCACCGGACCAGATCAACCACATAGTAGAAGTGGCCTGTAAGAAGGCACAGGATATAAGAGAAAAATTCCTGGAGATTTAGGATTATGGCGAAAAAATATACCCGTAAAGGTCACAAGACCAGGTCAGCAGGCAGGTTCGGGGTCCGTTACGGTAGGAAGAACCGGAAATTGGTTGCCGATATTGAAGAACGTATGAGACAGGGATATAAATGCCCCCGGTGCGGTATTATTGCAATCCGCCGTACCGATACTGGTATCTGGAACTGTAAGAAATGTGATTATACCTTTGCAGGCGGTACATATGTACCTAAGACATCTGTAGGGCTTGTTGCAGCAAGGTCTGTCAAGAGGGCAACGGAACCTGATATGGTCTTTGAGGAAATGGAAGATATCACACCTGGGGCCGTTGAAGCTGAAGAGACCGGTGAGGAAGTGGAAACTGAAGTAGATGCTGTATCAGAAGTTGCAACTGATGTTGAAGCAGAAGTTGAAATGGATGCACAAGTAGATACAGTAGTGGATTCTGAAGTGGAAACGGAAATAGTTACTGCAGATACAGATATTGCAGACGATACATTGTAGATAATTCATAGGTGAACTGATATATGGTATATTACTGCACCCGTTGTAAGCGTCTTGTCGAGATCGACTATGAGGCTATGGGTATACGATGTCCTTATTGCGGACACCGCATACTGATAAAACAAAGACCCACCCTGGTGAAACGGGTGGAAGCAGTCTAACGTAAGGTTATTTGCAGGAGGGTATGGGATACTCTCCATTTTTTTTATTTTTTCTTTCCCAGGATTATAATGGGGAGTTTGGTCTGGAAATTAGATCTGAGTTTGTTTTTGAAATGGATGGGGATGTTCAGGTAGTGTACCGGTCCCTCAAGCCTGAGTTGGAAGCTTCTCATCAACGCAGTGCCACTGAATTGGGGATACAGGGTAACTCCCTGGTTCTAAGGATATGTTCATGGGATATGGTATCTATGAGGGCAGCCTTGAACGGATGGCTGCGACTTATAAGGATAGCACTTGAGATGAATGTGACAATAGAAAGTTAGAAGTACTATTGTGGCATGAATGAAATCAAATTGATATATGAAATAGGTGAATTTTAATGAGCGGAGAATTACCACCACAGGTCCAGAACCAACTTGCCCAATTGCAGCAGGTACAGCAACAGGCACAGGCTTTGGCGCAACAAAAAAACCAGTTAGAGATCATGGTTAAAGAGTCAGACATGGCTCTTGGTGAACTTGGAAAAATAGATGCGGATGTAACTGTTTTTAAGAATATTGGCAACTTGATGATAAAAGCCGAGAAAGGCAATGTTGTCGAGGATTTAAAGGAAAAGAAAGAAACCCTTGATCTTAGACTTAAGACAATTGTCAGGCAGGAAGAACGTATCCATAAGAGATTTACACAATTACAGGAACAATTAAAGACGTCTGTGGGTTCACCAGGAATGCATGCTGAATAAATTTCAGCTTTTGTAGGTATCAGACCATGGAAGTCGATGAGTTCGGTTTTTACAACCGGCTCCTGGATTATTCAAATATCCTATTTCTCTGTCACCGGAATGCAGATCCGGATGCAGTAGGAAGTGCTTATACGTTAGCTGAGGCCATAGGGGGAGTGGTTGGTCTGGTGGATGGATGCAACCGTGTTGCCAATATGTTGGTCAATGCACTTGAAATCAATGTGGTTATAAATCCTGATCCTTCAAATTATGATTTTACTGTAGTTGTGGATACAAGTACACAGGCGCAGCTTAACGATACAAAGTTAACAAAATACGCTGTTGTGGACCATCATTCTACATGTTCAATAAAGGATGATGCAGAATTTTATATACACAGGTGTGCAAGTTCTACTGCAGAAATTGTGTTTGAAATAATCAAGAGTATGGATGCTCCTGTCATGAGGAAGTCTGCCATGTCCCTGATTACCGGTATTATTACTGATACTGGTAATTTTAAGTATGCTTCACCCCAGTCATTCAGGACACTGGCGGAGATTATCGAGACCAGTGGAGTGGAATATGGGGAAGTGGTGGATATATTGGCTTCCACGCCCCAGGATATCAGTATGAGGATCGCTGTCCTGAAAGCGGCTATGAGGGCGCAGATCCAGCGGGTAGGTGAACATATCATTGCCATTAGTACTATAAGTTCTTTCGGCGGTACAGCGGCAGGTATATTGACCCATATCGGTGCAGATGTGTCTTTTGTGGGTGCAGAGAAAGATGGTGTTATCAGGATCAGCGGCCGGGCAAGACGCACTGCTATTGAGGATGGTGTGAATATGGGCCAGATCATGCATGATGTTAGTAAGGTTTATGGCGGTACGGGCGGGGGACATGATGGTGCCGCAGGGCTGGATGTGGATGGGGGAGATGTCCAGGAGATACTTAAAAGCTGTCTGGATATGGCTGTAGGGATTCTGCAGCGGCATAAAAACGTGTGAATTTCGCTGCTGTTATTTTTGTTGGCTATACAATATGGCTTTTTCAATTTGAAGTGATTTGTGTGTATAATTCCAGCTGAAATTCAGGATACAATCTAGTTTTATGCCGTATGCTTCAGGTCCCATCTTCAGTTGATTGGGAGAGCTGCCGGCGCTGGCAGGGCTGCAGTATGGGGCGGGCTGCCTGGTGGCTGGACATGAATATGGAAATAATGTAAGACGCCTCCATTCTCTATTTTTCAGATATACATTACCCGATTCTTATTTATATCACGCTTTCATTGATGGATCCATGCAGATCGGCCCCCTGAAACTCCATGGTAACATTCTACTCGCACCCATGGCAGATGTGACCAACCTGCCATTTCGCTTGCTCTGTAAAAAGTACGGTGCTGCACTTGTGTATTCTGAAATGGTCGATGCCGATGGTGTGATATATCATAGCAGGAAGACCATTTCAAGGCTTGCTTCATGTAAGGATGAGCAGCCTTTTGGTATCCAGCTTTCAGGGTCATCTGCCGAAGGGATGAACCGGGCTGCCCGGCTTGTTGAAGCGCAGCACGGTCCTGACCTGATAGATATTAACTTTGGCTGTCCTGCCAGGCATATAGTCAAAAAGGGTTGCGGTGCGGCCCTGATGACTGATCAGCAGTTGATGGCTGATATTATAAAGCAGGTCTCTGATGCTGTAAATGTTCCGGTCACTGCCAAATTAAGAGTGTATGATGATGTTGAGCAGACACTTAAGGTGGTGCGGATGCTGGAAGATGCGGGTGCATGTGCAATAACGGTACATGCCCGGACACGGCACCAGAATTATGCACACAAGGCAGATTGGGATGTGATCGGGGCAGTCAGGAAAGAATTGTCAATTCCGGTGATAGCCAATGGTGATATTGTTGATGAGGTGGCGGCACAGACCGTACTTGAGCAAACCAACTGTGATGGTATTATGATCGGACGGGCTGCTATTGGGAATCCGTATATTTTCAGGCGGATTGGTCATTATCTTGAAACTGGAGAGTTTCTCGGGGTACAGGATGTCAATGAACAGATGGATGATTTTTTTGAATATATGGAACTGGCTGGGAAATATGACAAACTTGATTATGGAGGCATTAAGCTTCATGCCAAGTGGTTCACCAGGGGGATGGAGGGGGGAAGGCTGTTGCGGACTAAGATAAATGCGGCAGAAGATATTGATGAGGTGATTGGGATCATGGGTGGGTTTATCAGGTAGATAACTCAAGCTTGTCCACCCAGAATTGATGTTGGTATGCTCGAAGTAAAATAACGGTCATATAATCCTAAAAAATTTCCTTAGAGTAAGAACCGACCGCACCACCCTAAAAACAATCAAACCACTCCCCTCTTCGTTTACGGGGATGGATATCAACATGGCGAAGAGGGAGCATGTGTCATCGGTTGAGGATTTTTATTGGCTTAATTATAGTGATGGTCATTTGACCTATTGGGAAATGACATCATTCCTATCCAAATCAGCGGAAATACAAACGTTTTTATTAGTGTGCCTAAAATCTTAAGTGTGTATGGCTGATAATTTTGGCTGGTATCTTGATCCGTGGATTGGTTTAATTTCGGGTGGTTGCATGTATCAAATGTAGGGGATAGATTTTTGGTGAATATACTGCCAGACAAGATGGAAAATCGATGGTTAGAGGAGTATTACAGGCTTCGTGACTTAGGTGAGGAGGCATAGATTACTTAGAATTTACATTCCATGCCTAAAGGACAATAAAGGAAGTATTAAAGGAAATAAAGGTAACGTATGAAAAAGAATGAGAGTTTAGGTATCTACTTCAAATCTAAGAGTAATTTAAAAATTATTAGACAGGATTAACGGGATCGACAGGATACCGCAACGTCAACATCCTATAAATTATGTAAATCCTGTCAAAATACCATGCTTTTTGAAGGGGATACGAGTTTAGTTGATAATCGGGAAGGATCAGATAAAAATGGCCAAAAGCAACCATAAAACTCAAGAAGAATCTCTTGAGAAACAATTGTGAAAAGCGGCGGACAAACTCAGAAAGAATATTGACGCTGCCGAATACAAGCATATAGTCATGGGGTTGATCTTTCTCAGGTACATCTCAGATGCTTTTGAGGAATTATACAGTAAATTGCAAAAAGGAGAGGGTGATTATGCCGGAGCTGATCCGGAAGACAGAGATGAATACAAAGCCGAGAATGTCTTTTTTGTTCCTCCAGAGGCCCGCTGGTCATATCTTCAATCAGAAGCCAGACAACCTGAAATCGGTAAGTATGTAGATGACGCCATGGATGCCATCGAAAAGGAGAATCCCTCGCTTAAAGGGGTTCTGCCAAAAGTCTTTGCAAGAGGCAATCTCGACCCGACAAGTCTTGGCGGTTTGATCGATCTGGTTGGCAATATTGTCATTGCAGGTGCGAAAGCCAGAAGTGCTGATGTTCTTGGTCATGTTTTTGAGTATTTCCTTGGCGAGTTTGCTCTTGCGGAAGGAAAGAAGGGGGGGCAGTTCTATACTCCCCAAAGCGTTGTCCAGTTGCTGGTAGAAATGCTTGAACCTTACGAGGGCCGGGTCTTTGACCCATGCTGCGGTTCAGGCGGTATGTTTGTACAATCGGAAAAATTCGTTGCCAAACATCAGGGAAAGCTGGATGATATATCGATTTACGGGCAGGAGAGCAACCAGACCACATGGCGTTTGTGTAAAATGAATCTTGCTATCAGGGGCATTGACAGTTCCCAGGTGAAATGGAATAACGAAGGCTCCTTCTTAAACGATGTTCACAAAGACCTGAAAGCTGATTATGTTATTGCCAATCCTCCGTTCAATGACAGCGACTGGAGTGGAGACCTGTTGCGTAAGGATGGCAGGTGGAAATACGGTGTGCCGCCAGTCGGCAATGCGAATTATGCATGGATACAGCACTTCATTTATCATCTTGCTCCAAGTGGTATTGCCGGATTTGTGCTGGCGAAAGGTTCGCTCACTTCCAAGAGTTCGGGTGAGGGCGTGATCAGGAAGAATTTGGTTGAAGATAGGTTGGTCGATTGTATAGTCAATCTTCCGCCAAAGTTGTTCTTGAACACACAGATCCCAGCCAGCCTATGGTTTTTGAGCAGGAACAAAGCCAATGGAAAATACAGGGACCGCACGGATGAGATTCTTTTTATTGATGCGCGTAATATGGGTCATCTGATAAACCGGCGAACCCTCGAATTTTCAGATGAGGATATAGAGAAGATTGCTGATACTTATCACAACTGGCGCAATCCTGATGGTGATTATGAAGATGTGAAGGGGTTTTGTAATTCCGCTTCAATTGAACGGGTGCGAGAGCTGGATTGTGTGCTGACTCCGGGGCGTTATGTGGGGCTGGCTGTGGAAGAGGATGATTTTGATTTTAATGAGCGGTTTACCAAGCTGAAAGCGGAGTTTGAGGGACAGTTGGTGGAGGAAGAGAAACTGAATCAGAAGATATTGGAGAACCTTGCAAGGGTGAGTTTAAAAGATGAAATGTCGGAGAAAACTAGGTAGAAAACTAGAGACTTTTGAATTTATTCTGATCAAGTAAGATAAATAGATCGTGGCAAAGAAGATCAACCACAGAGAACACAGAGAGCACAGAGCGTTATTGTTTTCTCTGTGCACTCTGTGGTTATAAACCGTTCCAGGAAATAATAAAAAGTCTCGAAAACTAGGTAGAAAACTAGGTAGAAAACTAGGTAGAAAACTAGGTAGAAAACTAGGGAGAAAACTAGGGAGAAAACTAGGGAGAAAACTAGGGAGAAAATTTTGTCTAATTTAAATGAAACACCATATATTACGATGAATGAACTTGCGGAAATTGTGGGAATTTCAAAAAAAGGTGTAGAATGGCAGATGGCAAAACTTAAAAAAGAAGGCAGAATAATACGCATTGGTCCCGACAAAGGCGGATATTGGGAAGTGATGGAATGTGCAGAGGAAAAGTGAAGATAATTACTGGTGATGAATTTAATTATTTGAGGTCACAGATTGTGATGTCCAGTGATAATTTAAATTTGAAGTCGCAATTTGCGACCTTAGAAAAATGGGATTCTTTAAGGTCGCAAAATGCGACACATTTAAAGCACCATTTGAGAACGGACACATAATCCTGATTTTAATTATGGCGTATTTGCCACAATTGGAGGTAGATAAAATGGCAAAGAAAAACAAAGTAATTGAAGTACAAGGCACCGAAATAACCATTTATTCTCATGTAAAAGATGAGTATATCAGTGTTACCGATATTGCTCGGTTCAAAGATCCGAAAAGAACGGACTATATTATTCAAAACTGGATGAAAAACAGAAATACCATTGAGTTTCTTGGCATTTGGGAGCGACTTAATAACCCTGATTTTAAACCCATCGAATTCGATGGGTTTAGAAATCAAGCAGGGTTAAACAGTTTTATATTAACACCTAAGCAATGGATAGAAAAAAGCCAACAAGATGTTGGCCAAATTTCATCACACGCTCTTTTGCAGTCGGAAAAACCAATTGCGAAGCAAGCTGCTGCGCAATTTGAAACAAAAGTTAGGCAACAAGCTGTTGCCCAATTAACACAAATTCCATGGGGATACAATTGAGTGGAGTGGAGGAATCGCAATGAGTAAAAAAGAAGTATTCCATTCCACAGTCGGTCAGTTAGTTGAATTTTTAAAAACCCTACCACAGGATCTACCGGTATTGACCAGCGGTTATGAAAGTGGTTTTGAGAACTTTTACCAACCAAGTATTATTAAGATGAAGCATGAGCCTGAAAATATGTACTATGAGGGTGAATTTCAGGTTGCAGAGGATGGTGATGAAGTAACGTTTGACGCGGTAGTAATCAGGAGGGTGGTTCGGGATGTGTGAGTGGAAAGAAACAAAATTACAAGAGATTGCAGTAATTAATCCTGCTGAACGCTTAACTAAAGGCACTAAAGCTAAGAAGGTAGCTATGGAGTTATTACAACCGTTCACGAAGAAAATCTCAACTTATAGCAGAGAAGAATACAAAGGCGGTGTTAAGTTCAGGAATGGAGATACTCTTGTAGCAAGAATCACTCCAAGCCTTGAGAATGGCAAAACATCTTTTGTCGATTTGCTTGAAGATGATGAGGTTGGTTTTGGTTCAACGGAGTTTATAGTTCTGCGTGAAATAGAAGGTATCAGCGATAAGAATTTTCTTTTTTATCTCGCCTGTTCTCCAGAGTTCAGAGATGTAGCGATTGCTTCAATGACTGGAAGTTCAGGAAGACAAAGAGTACAAACAGATGTTGTAAAGCAACACGAATTTTTTTCCTCCCCTCTCCCCGAACAGCGCGCCATCGCTTCTGTGCTTTCCAGCCTCGACGACAAGATAGACCTGCTCCACCGCCAGAACAAGACGCTGGAAGCCATGGCGGAAACGCTGTTCAGGCAGTGGTTTGTGGAGGAGGCGGAGGAAGGGTGGGGAGCGACAACACTCGAACAACATATTGAAGTATTCCGCGGATTAAGTTACAAAGGAAGTGGCCTTACTGAAAATGGATTTGGCATACCGATGCACAATTTAAATTCTGTATATGAAGGCGGCGGATACAAAATTGAAGGAATTAAATTTTATAGTAGTGAATATAAAAAAAGACATTTAGTATATCCCGGGGACATAATAGTTACCAATACTGAGCAGGGACATGAGTTTAAATTAATCGGATTCCCTGCAATTGTCCCCGATTCATTTGGTGACACAGGGCTATTTAGTCAGCATATTTATAAGCTTGTTTCAAAGAAAAAAACTGATCTTTCGAGAGAATTTATTTATTATCTTTTAATGTCCCATTCTGTAAGAGAACAAATCATTTCTGCGACGAATGGTTCAACTGTAAATATGCTTGCAATTGATGGGCTTCAAAGACCTGAATTCAAGTTGCCACCGAAAAATAAAGTGATTGAGTTTACTGGAATTGTTTCAGCATATTGGAACAAGAGTAATATAAACAATAAACAAATCCACACCCTCAAAAAACTACGGGATACACTATCGCCAAAACTCATGAGCGGTGGAGTCAGAGTAAAATTAGAGCAACAAGAGGCTTGTATATGAACAAAAGAGATATTGTAAAACAACAATCCGACTTCATCCTCTATACCTCAAATGAAGGCAAAGTGAACATAGAGGTATATCTTAAAGATGAAACCATCTGGCTGACACAGAAAGCAATATCGGAGTTGTATGGAGTTCAGCGTCCAGCCATCACCAAGCATTTGAAAAACATCTTTGATTCTGGTGAATTACAGGAAGATACAGTTAGTTCCATTTTGGAACATACTGCCAGCGATGGCAAAAATTATAAAACAAAATTCTACAACCTCAATGTCATCATTGCGGTCGGCTACCGCGTCAACTCCTACCAGGCCACTCAATTCCGCATCTGGGCAACCAAAACCCTGAAAGAATACATCATCAAAGGATTTGTGCTGGATGACGAACGCCTCAAACAGGGAAAACTATTCGGCAAAGACTATTTCGAGGAACTCCTTGAGCGCATTCGGGAGATCCGCGCAAGTGAGCGGCGGTTTTACCAAAAGATCACCGACATCTACGCCCTTGCTGCCGATTATGACAAAAACTCCCCAATAACAAAGGAGTTTTTCGCAACAGTCCAGAACAAGCTTCACTGGGCAATTACCGGAAAAACCGCAGCAGAAATTATTTACGATTCAGCAGATGCAACAAAGATCCACATGGGTCTGACAAACTGGAAACAGGCACCTGACGGGAAAATAATGAAATCAGATGTTTCCATTGCCAAAAATTATCTGGGCGAAGCCCACATCAAGGAACTGAACCAGATCGTCTCCGCATATCTCGATCTGGCGGAAAACCGGGCACAACGACAGATTCTTATGAAAATGCAGGACTGGGGTCAATTTCTCCATGGTTTCCTGGAATTATCCAGTTACCCAATATTACAGGATAAAGGTAAAGGTAAAGTTAGCGCACTGGAAGCGAAGCTGAAAGCCGGGCAGGAATACGAAGAATATCGTGTAACACAGGATACAAATTACATTTCCGATTTTGACAAAGAGGTGTGGCGCATTAGGGAGGGTAAGGATGACTACAAATAAAAAATTGCCCGACAATCAAATTACCGTAAGTAAAAAACTACAAATACGAAACAGCACTGTGGAATTTCTGATTTTTACAAAACAGAACAATAAAAATACTATAGAGGTTCGCATTGAAGATGAAACTGTATGGCTTACTCAAAAGCTGATGAGCGTTTTGTTTGAAAAAGGTCGTAGTACTATAACAGAGCATTTACAAAACATCTTCGAAACCGGCGAATTAAAAGAGAGTTCAGTATGTCGGGATTTCCGACATACTGACGGAGATAGAAAAGAATATAATACTAAATTCTACAATCTCGATGCCATTATTGCCATTGGATTTCGGGTCAATTCAGGACGTGCAACCCAATTCCGTCAATGGGCAATCAATATCTTACGAGATTTTGCTATTCGCGGTTATGTTCTTGATAATGAACGGTTGAAAAACGGTTCTTTTTTCAATGAGGAATATTTCGACCATTTGCTCGCTGAAATCCGGGAAATCCGGGCAAGTGAGCGTCGTTTTTATCAGAAAATAACCGACATATATGCCACTGCTGTTGATTATAATGTTGAGAGTGAAATTACAAAAACATTCTTTGCGACAGTACAGAATAAATTACATTTTGCCACTCATGGGAACACTGCCGCTGAACTGATAATGGAGCGGGCAAACAGTAATAATGAACACATGGGTTTAACTACATGGAAAAATGCGCCTCATGGAAAAATCATAAAACCAGATGTATCTATTGCCAAGAATTATCTCTCTAAAAAAGAGATTAAAGCATTGGACCGTATTACTACAATGTACCTTGATTATGCAGAAGACCAGGCAGAACAAAATATTCCAATGACAATGGAAGATTGGTCTAAAAAGATGAATGTGTTTTTAAAATTCAATAATCGTGAACTATTAGATAATCCAGGCAAAGTGACACGAGAGATAGCATAAGCATTCGCTGAAAGTGAATTTGAGAAGTACCGCATAGTGCAAGACCGATTATTCGAATCCGATTTTGATAAAATGATAAAAAAATTGGAAGATAACAGCGAAGGAAAAGTGTAATGACTACAAATAAAAAAATGCCCGACAATCAAATTACCGTTTATCAAGCTCCTGATGGAAAAATAAACATTGAGGTGCTATATGCAAATGAAAATATCTGGCTTCCGCAAAAGCGAATGGCAGAGTTATTCGGATGCAGCGTAGGCAATATCTCATTGCACCTAAAAAAAATATATGATGAGAATGAACTTGATGAATCGGCAACTATTGAGGATTACTCGACAGTTCAGATTGAAGGTAATCGCGAAGTTACTCGTACTATAAGGTGTTATTCGCTTGAAGCAATTATCGCGGTTGGGTATAGGGTTAACTCAGAACGTGGTACACAGTTCCGACAATGGGCGATTTCAATTCTCCAGCAATATATTCACAAAGGATTTGCAATGGACAGCGACCGTTTCAAGTATGGTTCACGTTTCAGCGCACGATATTTCGATGACTTACTCGAAGAAATCCGGGATATCCGTTCCAGTGAACGGATGTTGTATCAAAAAATTACCGATATTTACGCCACTTCTATTGACTATTCGCCAAAAGCACAAGACACAAAACAGTTCTTTGCGACAGTACAGAACAAACTCCACTTTGCCATTACCGGACAGACCGCTGCAGAAATAGTGGCCGAACGAGCCAGGAGCGACAAACCAAATATGGGATTGACATCGTGGCGAAAAGCACCTGAAGGTAAAATCATGCCCAGTGATGTTGCCACAGCAAAAAACTATCTGGATAAAACAGAACTTGATCATTTGAACCGTATAGTCACGATGTATCTTGACTATGCGGAATTACAGGCGGTTCGTAATAAGCCAATGTACATGAAAAACTGGATTGAAAAACTGAATGCATTCCTGAAGTTCAGTGAATATGAAATACTCACCAATGCCGGACATATCAGTCATAAAGTAGCTCTGGCTCTGGCAAGCAAAGAATACGAAACATTCAAAAAAATTCAGGATGAGAATTACATTTCCGATTTTGACAAAGAAGTATGGCGCCTTAGGGAGGGTAAACATGACTACAAATAAGATCACCGAATCCGCAATAGAGGAATTAGCAATCGAACTCCTCGAAAAACAGGGATATTAGTACATCTACGCTCCCGACATTGCCCCTGATGGAGAGAAACCTGAAAGAGACTCTTTTGAAGATGTTTTATTATTAGAACGCCTGAAAAATGCGGTTGGCAGGATCAACCCAACTATTCCAGCCGGTGCCAGGGAAGACGCCATCAAGCAGATACAGCGCCTTAATTCGCCTGAACTCATCGCCAATAACGAAGCATTTCACAGGATGCTTATCGAAGGAATAAAGGTAAGTTATCAAAAGGACGGAGCTGACAGGGGTGACATCGTCTGGCTGGTTGATTTTGACAATCCCGAAAACAACGAATTCCTTGTTACAAATCAATTTACTGTCATTGAAAATAATATAAACAAGCGTCCTGATGTGATTATTTTTGTGAACGGTCTGCCCCTGGTGGTTATAGAACTTAAGAACCCTGCCGATGAAAACGCAACAATAAATTCTGCTTTCAGGCAGATCCAGACCTACAAACAGGCAATACCCGGTCTTTTTACGTACAACTGTTTCATCCTCATCTCAGACGGCCTGGAGGCAAAGGCAGGGACACTCTCTTCTGAATTCAGCCGCTTTATGGCATGGAAATCCTCAGACGGTAAAACCGAGGCATCACATCTGGTCGGGCAACTGGAAACCTTGATCAAAGGAATGTTTAATACGGAAACATTGCCAGACCTAATACGCCACTTCATCGTATTTGAAAAGTCCAAAAAAGAAGACCGAAAAAGCGGCATCATCACCATACAAACGGTGAAGAAACTGGCTGCCTATCATCAATATTATGCAGTGAACAGAGCGGTAGAATCTACACTAAGAGCGGCAGGATATCGGCATCCATCTGTGAATTATGATGCAGACGCCTTACCAGGTGGCATAATGACAGATGGTATAATAACAGGCGGTACAATGGAACCGCCAGAAAATTATGGCCTGGCAGGTGTAAAACAACAACCAGTTGGAGACCGTAAAGGCGGTGTGGTCTGGCATACGCAGGGAAGCGGAAAATCATTGTCCATGGTATTTTTCACTGGTAAGATTGTTCTCGTCCTGGACAATCCAACCATACTGGTCATCACAGACAGAAACGACCTTGATGACCAATTATTCGATACATTCGCAGCATGTAAACAGCTTCTTCGTCAGGACCCGATCCAGGCGCAAAATCGCAACCACATAAAAGAACTGTTAAAGGTTGCATCCGGAGGCGTGGTCTTTACCACTATCCAGAAATTCCAGCCAGAAAAAGGCAATGTCTATGAACAACTTTCAAATCGGAAAAACATCATCGTAATTGCAGATGAGGCACACAGAACACAATACGGTTTCAAAGCAAAAACCATTGATGAAAAAGATGAGCATGGAAACATAACTGGTAAAAAGATTGTGTATGGATGAGACCGTCACATTACATGTTGGTATTATCAAACTAACCGCAGACGAACGCCGATAAACGCGGATACGCTACCTGAAAATCTGTGTTCATCTGTGTTTATCTGTGGTTTAATTAAATTCACCAACACGAATTGTAACGGTCTCGTATGGATTTGCGAAATATATGCGCGACGCTCTTCCAAATGCAACATATCTTGGATTTACCGGCACACCAATTGAAAAAACTGATGTGAACACACCAGTGGTTTTTGGGAATTATGTTGATATTTATGACATCTCACAGGCAGTTGAGGATGGGGCAACAGTAAAAATCTATTATGAGAGCAGATTGGCAAAAATCGCTCTTAGCGAGAAAGGCAAAAAATTAGTAGCAGAACTGGACAGGGAACTGGAAAAAGAAGACCTCGCAGAAACCCAAAAGGCCAAGGCAAAATGGACACAACTTGAAGCTTTGATTGGAAGCGAAGCCCGAATTAGACAGGTTCCAGAGGACATAGTAACCCATTTCGGGCAACGCCAGGAAGTGATAAAAGGCAAGGGAATGATCGTGGCAATGTCAAGACGAATTGCCGCTGATCTGTATGATGAGATCATTAAAATAAGACCTAAGTGGCACAGCGATGATCTGAAAAAGGGTGTTATCAAAGTAGTAATGACATCTGCATCTTCTGATGGACCAAAGATTGCCAAGCACCATACAACAAAAGAACACAGACGTGTTTTGGCAGAAAGGATGAAGGACTCGGAAGATGAATTGCAACTTGTCATCGTCCGAGATATGTGGCTTACGGGTTTTGATGTTCCTCCCCTGCACACCATCTACATCGATAAGGCCATGAGAGGTCACACCCTCATGCAGGCAATTGCACGAGTAAACAGGGTTTACAAAGACAAACCGACCGATCTTATTGTAGATTACCTTGGAATTGCATCAGACCTGAAAGAAGCGCTGTCATTTTATTCTGATAGTGGGGGAAAAGGTGATCCTGCAATTCTGCAAGAGCAAGCGGTTGTGTTGATGCTGGAAAAACTTGAAATTGTTTCTCAAATGTATCATGGTTTCCTCTATAACATGACTTTCGGGCAAATCAAATATTCTGCCAAGTTAAACTTAACCACTCCACAATCCGACTACCCGGCATTGAATATACTAAGTATGTATATTCCTACATATAAATACTTGTGGATCATTGAATTGAAAAGAACATAAAGATAA
>JAAXOC010000053.1 GCA_014237145.1 ANME-2 cluster archaeon | reverse complement strand
CACTTCCCGCGGAAGTGAATGTATCAGTGTAAATCTGCGTCTAATATTATTATTGAAATAATTTGATTTTAGAATTGTGCCCTATTCCCTTCATAATCTAACACTTTGATGTTGACTTGACACTAGTGCATCGTTTCAATCCCTCTAAGGTCTGATTTTAACCAAGCCGATCCGGCCGAATTTCGGGCACCAAACTCAGTTTCCTGAAAAGCAATATACATCAATATTGATACTGCTTTTTCATAAATAATAACAGATTTTATCTTATATAAAACCGTTCATTTCACCCAAAATCCCCACACTCGTTTACGTGGATGCTTCATCTGGCATCCCCTTTATAAAGATCCACGAAAAAACATCAGATAATCGTATCGATCTCAGCCTTCCGGGTTCCCAGCTCATCGATTCCAAGATATTTCCGGTACCTTACACGATAGATAAAAATACAGTCCTCATCCTCATCGATCAAATCCTTCAAACGCAAACGTATCCTCAAGTATTCTGCTTTTGTAAGCTCTCCCTCAAACACGCTGTTCTGCACCCAGTTCAGGTACTGTTTCAGGAAAATGCGCACTTTGTTCAGGCGTTTTACGCCAGCGTCATAAACGATTATCACGTACATGTTTATTCACTCCGGTAGTTAGCGATCTGATCCGCATCAAACATCAGCACCCTATACAATTCGGTCTTGCCTACCCTGCACCGTCCTGTGGGTGCAATCATTGAGGGCATGGCATTTTTGAGCAGGTTTGATTCATGTAGTTCGTCTTTGCGGTTGTGGAATTTCATGGATGGGGGCCTGTGGAATTGTAAAAGATTTTTTTTATAATCATTATGGATATAATCATTTGAATTTTAGATAGTTGGTGTGAAATTAAAACCTCACCACCACATCACCAGCGGCTTATACTCCTCATCTCCAAGCAGATGTTTTGCCAGCTTATACAGTTCCAGCCTGATAAGCCGCTTATACGATACGTTCCGTTTCAGTCCCTTATGCTTGATAGTCGTACCCAGCTTGTCATTATACTCCTGCAAAAATATCTTCTTACCCTTCTCACTCAGCAGCATATCACCAATCTCACCCTTAAAGCAGCCATCATCCAGCATATTCTTGTTCACCAGCTTCAGGATGATCCGATCCACTATGATCGGCTTGAAGATCTCGCTCACATCAAGAGAAAGGGAAAAGCGCCGCTCGAACGGTTCATGCAGGTAAGAGATAGTCGGATTCAACTGGGTATTATATATCTCTGAGAGCACCGTCGTATACATCAACGAATTCCCGAAACTGATCAGCGTGTTCATCTTATTTCCGGGCGGGCGGCGGGTACGGGTCACGATCCTGTACTCCTCAGGAAATATCTCATCCAGCGCACTGTAATATATATTCCGTATGCGCCCTTCAACGTTCATCATCTCAGGTATGGTGCCGGTATCAGGAAGGCGTGTGATCTCGGATTCGATCGAGCTCACATAGGCATCTATACTCTCCTGTATCTCCTCCTGGCTTCTTGAATAATATTTCAGGTTCTTGAGGATATTGCCGCAAGCCCCTTCAATGAACATTCCTGCCAGCAGCATCCTTTTTTCAGTATCGAGATAATGGGCAGCCTGGTCTATTACAAGGTCACCGCTGATGAGGTCTCACGTGGGTACATGCTGCCTTCATAGAAACCATAGTAGTTGAAAAAGTGTATAGGGATGCCGTTCTTTGCAAGATAAGATACCACACCTGATGAAAATGACAACTTCCCGTATGCGTAGATGGAGTATATTTTATTTATGGGCAGAACCCGCCGTTCATCTTTGTTTATAAAATAGACAGTGTTCTCTTTTCGCTTCAGGATACCGTCCTGCATGATGTAATAATCGGTTCGCATAGTTGTTCCTCTTTTCAAATTGTCTTATGTACAGCTAATTATATCATTCGCCGCCCTCACCACAGAAGCAGAACTCGAAGTATGCACATTTGGGGCAGATACGCTTGCGCTTTGGATGCGGCATCCTGCCTGTAACAATTTCTTCAATGCGGCGGATGTCATCTTCGATGTTCTTTTCGTCCTCCTGTGTTAGTATCACATCCCTGGTCTGGTTCAGTAAGGGATAGTTCATAATGCCCTGCGCGTCTATTCCTTTCTGTTTGAGATAATAGAGGTAGTAGAGCATCTGGCGCAGGTGTGCATCCTCCATTTTTTTAGTCTTTTTGATCTCGTGGAGTTCAATCTTGCCTCCACGCTGTTTCACAAAATCGATACTGATCGTGTTGTCAATTGTGACGTCTTTTTTGGACTTGCTATACCGGTCTTCGTGGAGTAATTTGCCGATCTTGACGTTTTCGTGTTCATGCTCAAAGGTGATGTTGTGGGAAAAGAGCCAGAGCTTGGTGTGGCAGATGTGGTAGTAGTTGATTCTGACGCCGGTTATTTTCACCAATGGGGAGATGGGTGATGTGTTTTCTGTGTTGAGTGGACCGGTACTGGCGTGAGTGTTGGATTTGTTTGATTGGAAATTATTATCTTTCATAAGTACATGGTTGTGGTGGAATGGTATATACCTCTTGTTACGCTGTTTGGATATGGCGGTGGCATGGGTTTTGTTGTAGTATTCATAATTCTACAAAATAATATAATACTTTGAGACTTCAGCGAGAAGCATGCCACATGTTTATGGACGAAGAAAAAATTGTACTGATGGACCTGATTGGCTAGTGTCAAGTCAACATCAAAGTGTCAGATTATGAAGGGAATAGGGCACAATTCGTATCCACTTCAAATTAAAGGGTAATTTAAAAATTATTGGACAGGATTTGCAGGATCGACAGGATCGACAGGATCGACAGGATACGAGGCAATATTAATATCCTGTAAATCCTGTAAATCCGGTCAAGATACCATGCTTTTTGAAGTGGATACCACAATTCTAAAATCAAATTATTTCAATAATAATATTAGACGCAGATTTACACTGATACATTCACTTCCGCGGGAAGTGAATGCCTGCTACGCCTTAAG
>JAAXOC010000052.1 GCA_014237145.1 ANME-2 cluster archaeon | reverse complement strand
CCTTTTTGGATAATAATATTAAATTACAATTAATAATTGCCTAATTGAGATAAAATTTGATCGAATTGTATAATGTGAATTAGTTTTGGGACAACTTGTATAGGAGATTTCAATCACATTTAACAATATCTGATTTGTCTTATTAATTTTTCGATATTGCCACCCCACCAATCGCATGAAGCCCCAGCCATGCAGAGTGCAGCCCTTCCGATCAACCCATTACACCTCACACCAGCCCCACATACACCAGTATCTCCCCCACCTTTTACCCCGGCAGCCGGGCCAAAATATCATAGACCTCATCCACAACAGAGCGCAGGCCACAGTCCCCTTTCCAGTACTCCTCCACCATATCAACCGGCAGGATATCCAGGTCTTCTCTCAGTTGCCACCCGTCCCGACCAAGTAGAAAGCATCAATAGCTGGATATCGGGCATCTGTAAAGATTATCCTGGTATTATTCTACTGGGGAGCCATGCATCCTGAACACCCGGACCCGGAAGCGGAGATCCTGTGGATGCGGCAGCCTGGAATAAAAGGAACAAAACTTCATGGCCCTGACCATGCCACCACCGGACTGCAAGTCCGGAGCATCCACGGGTTGGAGGTCGGAGGGTGGGATGAGCTTGGATAGAAATGGGGTGGATAAGTGCGTGTTGTACATAAATGACAAAAAGTTCGGATATCATTTCCGATTTTTGCTAATTTATAACTGAAAGCAATACACTATATACCGGAAGGTACAAAGCTAAATGTACTCTTTTATAAACTGTAGCATTTTTCAAGTTTGCTCATAAGCCTTAAGGAAGTCGTTTCGTGGGATACTTGCTTGTGTACAAATCGTTCTCAAAGTTGAGCCTTTGATTCGAGTATGATTAGGCATCGTCAAGGGAGTCCGTGTGTCATCAGGATTTTCACGAACCATCGCAATATGTTCTCGTTCTCGGACAAGGCAAAATCCCAGAAGTTCAAATGCCTTGATGACTCTCCTTTTTGGAGCATCAACTGGAAACTTTGTCATTAGATGGCTACTCCAGCTTCGTCTACAAAGGCTTCCAGTATAGGTGACTCAACCTCAAGAACCTCTTGACCAAAAGTTTCGATATGGAAGTGAATAGCTGATTTTACATCAGCTAATGCTTCCTCATAAGTGTCGCCTTCACCAATAATTATACCTTTGAAGCCTAGTGGATAAGCCACATAACCATCAGGATGTTTCTCAACTATGACTTTAAATTGTTTCATCATATTATTCCCCTTAGTTTATGGTATTGCTCATAAATTTTTTGAAATTACTTTCCTAAACCTTTCACTCAAATAAATATTATGTATATTTTCCTAAAACTCTAATACATCTGTGATATTTTGTATATACCAACGATTCAGATATATATTTACATTGCGCCCACTCTCCCCATAAGTTCCTTTCGAGTACACAACCAACCCGACCTCTGTCATTAATCCCTGCGATCAACGAAGTAACGGTATACCCCCATACAAATGTAACGAGGCTTGTATATAGTGTTTTTAGGTATATTTCATATTAAATTTATACATATTATGAACTGAAATACCTTCTATAGGAGATTTCAATCACATTTAACAATATGTGATTTGTCTTATTAATTTTTCGATATTGCCGCCCTACCAATCACAGGAAGTCCCAGCCAGGCAGAGTGCAGCCCTGCCCCACACCGCAGTCCTTGACACTTCCGGCAGCTGCTTGGCCGTCCTGATTATCCCATTGGCCACCAACAGGACCGCAGCCCCTCCGATCAACCCATTACAACTCACCCCAGCCCCACATACACCAGTATCTCCCCCACCTTTGACCCCGGCAGCCGGGCCGAAGTATCATAGACCTCATCCACAGCAAAGCACAAGTCACCGTCCCCTTTACATAACCCCCTTACCACATCAATCGGCAGGACATACAGGTCTTCCTCTCAGTTGCCACCTGTCCCGACCAGGTAGAAAGCATCAATAGCTGGATATCGGGCATCTGTAAGGATAAGCCTGGTATTATTCCACTGGGGGCCATGCATCCTGAACATCCGGACCTGGAAGCGGAGATTCTGTGGATGGGGCAGCCTGGAGGTCGGACGTTAGTATAAGCACTGATAGATGAGGAGGGACGTGTATTTGTTGAGGGGGGCGTATATGAACCTGTTGTGTGTGGCTGATAAGCCTGGAGTGAGCACCGAACAGGTACGAACGGAAAGTTAAGGACTTTGGCGAGAAAGGTTTATGGAGAAACAAAATATCTGAATTTAATAATTGAAACGCTTTTCATATTCTTTATGATTCATCCATTCAAGAATGATTGTAACAACTATGATTTCATCACGAACTACAGAATATATCAAACGCCATGCATTCGGAAAGTTATATTTCCATAAATTATCTATACCATATTTCTTGATGTAAATCTTTGGTATTTGTTTCTTCGGGATCTGAATGCCACAAAATGGATCATTAGATAAATCATCAAAAGCACGATTGAGCCACATATAAAAATTCTTATCCTCAGTACGGGTATCCTTTAATTTATCAAATGCCTCCTTTAACTTGGAATCGGCAAAAACTACACGGGATTCCAATAAATCACCTTACAGCCAAGGAAGAATCCGAAAGATATCTCCTTACAAGCTCAGGATTCCATATCCAACAAATCTTACCTTCGTTATCAATCGCTATCTTGCTAGAATCCAGAAGATAATTTATTGTAACATTATAGGTCTGATACATCATCTTCTTTGGTAAGTGCTCCCATAGAGATTTTTTCTTATATTCACCGCTATGCTCTTTTATAGTTTCTTCAACCATAAGAACAGTATCCAATTGTGGATAGTGAAGTATATTCATCTCGCTGCTTACCGCCATTTTCTCACCTCATTTCTTTATCTCTTCTATCGTTATATATACTTATATAACTAATCTCAAATAAATATTTCCGTTATCTGAAACATTATTAGCTATGAAAATGAATGTTTACACCATAAACCTATGGGGAGTCACGGTATACCCTATACAAATATAACGAGGCCGGTATATAGTGTTTTCAGGTAAATTTCATATTAGATTTATACATATTATAAACTGAAATACCTTCTATAGAATATTTCAATCACATTTAACAATATGTGATTTGTCTTATTAATTTTTCGATATTGCCACCCCACCAATCGCAGGAAGCCCCAGCCAGGCAGAGTGCAGCCCTGCCCCACACCGCAGTCCTTACCACTTCCGGCAGCTGCTTTTCCCTCCTGATTATCCCATTGGCCAACAGCAAGACTGCAGCCTCACATACACCAGTAACTCTCCCATCTTTGACCCCGGCAATTGGGCCGAAGTATCATAGACCTCATCCACAACAGAGCGCAGGTCACAGTCCCCTTTCCAGTACTCCCTTTAACATATCAACCGGCAGGACATACAGGTTTCCCCTCAGTTGCCACCCGTCCTGACCAGATAGAGAGCATCAATAGCTGGATATCGGGCATCTGTAAGGATTATCCTTGTATTATTTCACTGGGGGCCATGCATCCTGAACATCTGGACCCGGAAGTGGAAAGCATGTGGATGCGGCTCCCTAGAATAAGAGGAATAAAACTTCGTAGTCCCAACCTCTCTACCCCCGAAAAAACGGGGCATCAAGGCTAATACTTGGGAATATTTAAGCATCTGAAATAATATACATTGCAATTTTTTGGTAATAATTTTCAGTTTCGATTTTTTTTGTTAAAAGCTGACCAAGAAATCTGATAGAACTCAGAAAAACGAGTAGGCTATGGAAACAAGAATAAATTAAATGTGCTTCATCCACTTTAAATCTTTGAGCCAGGATATTTCCTGGTATCGATAATTGTTCTACATTTACACCTATTGAAATCCCACCAAAACTGGAATGAGTTGCTTGCGAACCCTTCCGATAAACTTGGCAATATAAATATTCATAAAAATGTCTATTAATGTAAGTAGAAGGATAATCATCATCAATTGTCTTTACATTTTCTAACAAGTTTTTTCCAGTCCAAGATTGAGAATTTTTGCCCCATTTTTTTCTATATGCTTCTCGTTTTTTATTAATAAATTCAACCTCAGATGGTTGAACACCACTTACATGTTCACAGCCAAGTTCTTTAAGATGATTATATGTCTTGTAAATCTCTATAAATTGATAATTTTGATATCGTTCAATATCATCTACGATCAAATATTTTGACAGCAAACCCATTGAAATTATACTCTCAAACATTGAACGGGAAAGTGCATAAATATCCGCTAATCTGTCATATTTAGCTAAATCTCTTATTGTAAGAAATGTAGAAAAATTGCGATCATGATTAAGAAAAACCAGATTAACTCTATTCGGATTCTTTCCAACTTTGACTGGATAAAGAGTTTTGAGTTGAAACTGAAGTACTTCTGCACGAATTCTTATAAAATTTTCTTTGGTGAATTTATTTTCCATGATTTCATAGAATTTTATTAATGATTGAGTTTTTCTACAATCTTTTCACCTATCCAAGCATAAATTCCCCATCCTACAGGAAGCAGGAGGCATCAGGGCTGATGATCTGGTGCTTTAATCTAAGCAACGTTGACTCTAATTATATATATTCATAATATTCTGCATTTAAATTTACTCTATCTATATGCTCATTTCCTCTTGATAAGGAGTTCATAGCAAGGTCAAGATATCTATTTGCTTCATTTATATTTCTTTTTTTTGCAGATTCTGCTGCTTTTTGCAGATATATATTAAATTGATGATTATCCTCTAAATATCCTTCAAATTCAAAACATTGTTTAAAGTAAAAATCAGCATTTTCTTTTTTTACATTGCCATTTTCATATTCATTTTTAATGAAAGCTTTAAAATATTCAATTTCTACATTAAGTTGGGTATTGCTCTGCTCTGCTTTTTGAATTAATGATATGGCGGTCGAATACTCTCCAATATTATAATTAAGTATTGCATCATTAGTCAAGTCTTTTCCTTTGTTTTGTAAATCAATTAGTGCACTATATTTATCATAAGCTAAATTTTCAATTTCGGGATCGGAATCATAATAATATGGTTCTTCAGTACACCCGCTTATAAAAAGAATAAATGTGATAAAAATTACTAAATATATACAATTTTTAAAAAGCATATAAGATAAATTAAAGATAATTATGCATATACTTTTCTAAATAAGGTAGAACATATATAATTTCACTATTCTAAATTATTTCTCATATCACTCACCGAGCATAAACCCAGCATTTCGCAGTCACGGAATACCACATACAAATGTAACGAGGCCTGTATATAGTGTTTTAAGGTATATTTCATATTAGATTTATACATATTATAAACTGAAATACCTTCTAGAGGAGATTTCAATCACATTTAACATTATGCGATTTGTCTTATTAATTTTTCGATATTGCCACCCCACCAATCGCAGGAAGCCCCAGCCAAGCAGAGAGCTGCCCTGCCATACACCGCAGTCCTTGACACTTTCGGCAGCTGCTTTGCCGTCTTTATTATCCCATTGGCCACCAGCAGGACCGCACCCCACATACACCAGTATCTCCCCCACCTTAGACCCCGGCAGCCGGGACGAAGTATCATAGACCTCATCCACAACAGAGTGCAGGTCACAGTCCCCTTTCCAGTACTCTTCCACCACATCAACCAGCAGGACATACAGGTCCTCCTCTCAGTTGCCACTCGTCCCGACCAGGTAGAAAGCATCAATAACTGGATATCGGGCATCTGCAAGGATTATCCTGGTATTATTCCACTGGGGGCCATGCATCCTGAACATCCTGACCCGGAAGCGGAGATCCTGTGGATGCGGCAGCCTGGAATAAAAGGAGTAAAACTTCGTAGCCCCAGCCGTTCCACCGCCGTTGACAATTTATAGAAGAGTGACAGAAAATGTCGGCCCTATTCAACTATTTTGATAAAATCACTATCATCCCACAGTTTTTCAAAATCTGTGTCCTTCTTTGCTTGTCTTTTATAGGAGCTATCAAATTCAATTGCCCGTTTCAAATTGTAAAGTGAATCCTCTTTTTTATTTGTAAGAGAAAAAGCACACGCTCGATTATACCATAAACTGTCATAATCCGGTTTGATCTCAATAGCTTTTTCATAGACTTCTAAGGCATCTTCATATCTTCCGAGATTACTAAGAGTTGTACCTTTATTATTCAATGCACTGAAATCATCCGGTTTGATCTCAATAGCTTTCTCAAAGGCTTCTAAGGCATCTTCATATCTTCCAAGATTATCAAGGGTAGTACCTTTGTTATTCAATGCACGAAGATCATCCGGTTTGATCTCAATAGCTTTCTCAAAGGCTTCTAAGGCATCTTCATATCTTCCGAGATTACCAAGAGCAGTACCTTTGTTATACCATGCTTTGGCATCTGGTTTGATCTCAATAGCTTTCTCATAGACTTCTAAGGCATCTTCATATCTTCCAAGATCATCAAGAGTAATACCTTTGTTATACCATGCATGAAAATTATCCGGTTTGATCTCAGTAGCTTTCTCAAAGGCTTCTAAGGCATCTTCATATCTTACAAGATCATCAAAAGTATTACCTTTGTTATACCATGCACTGAAATCATCTGGTTTGATCTCAATAGCTTTCTCAAAGGCTTCTAAGGCATCTTCATATCTTTTGAGATTACCAAGAGTATTACCTTTGTTAATCCATGCATGAAAATTATCCGGTTTGATCTCAATAGCTTTCTCAAAGGCTTCTAAGGCATCTTCATATCTTCCGAGATGACCAAGAGTATTACCTTGGTTATACCATGTATAGGTATCCGGTTTGATTTCAATAGCTTTCTCAAAGGCTTCTAAGGCATCTTCATATCTTCCGAGATTTGCAAGAGCAGTACCTTTGTTATTCAATACACGAAAATCATCCGGTTTGATCTCAATAGCTTTCTCAAAGACTTCCAAGGCATCTTCATTTCTTCCAAGATCATCAAGAGTATTACCTTTGTTAATCCATGCACGAAGATTATCCGGTTTGATCTCAGTAGCTTTCTCAAAAGCTTCTAAGGCATCTTCATATCTTCCGAGATTAACAAGTGTATTACCTTTGTTATACCATGCACTGAAATCATCCGGTTTGATCTCAATAGCTTTCTCAAAGACTTCCAAGGCGTCTTCTTCACATCCTGATGCCATTCTAATCATTCTAGTAAGATTTTCAAGTGATTTGGCAGGTTCTTCTTTTGGTTCTTTTTTCACTGCCAGGATTTCACCGAAGCTGTAGAACCCAACATAAGGAATAGAATTCTCTTTAATGTAATCTAAGGATTTATCCTCGGGTAATTCGATGTATTTTTTTAGACGCCTAGCGGACTTCAATTCCCATTCATGTTTAGTATCTATTTCAAGGTTTTTGTCAATACGTGAAGGGATTAAGATAATTTTCGGCGGATTTTGTTGTTCCACTACATCTGATGACTTAGTCAATATTTTTTCAGCAATCATCTCAGTACCGGATATGCACTGTTCATTCAATGAAAATAAAAGGACAACCACATCAGGCATTTGTAAGGTGCAAATTCCACCAATATCTGTAATACCAGTTCTACTATCAATAAGAACAAAATCAGCTTTGCTTTTTAATTTATCTTTAAGGTACTCAATAAATCCAAAACCATGCCAGTTTTTGTAAAAATCATCCCATTCAAAATTGTTAACTTGATTTGCATAATTACCATCATCCGTTTTCCCAGCGGGTAAGATCGATAAAGAACCTTTGTCAAAATTACATGGCAATTTCATGATGTATTGATCTAAGTCAATAAATTCATCATTGGTGATGGGATGATCTTCTTTTAACAAAGTTTTATAGTCATAAAATAGGTCAATTAAGCCAGTTTTAATTTCATTTTCCTTTATGTTAAAAAACTTATGCAAACCTGGTGCTTCTAAATCCCAATCAACCAATAATACTTTATGTCCATATTTATTAGCTAATAACCAAGCTACATTGGCCAAAGCCATACTTCTGCCGACCCCACCTTTATAAGAATAAAAAGTAATTATTTTCGAATTGTAATCAGACATTGTTAATCTCCTCCAAAACCAGGCTTATATTCATCATCAGTTGGTATATCATGATCTTGATAATATTTGCCCATATCCCTCTTAGCTCTAGGATTTGGGAATTCTTCATTTTCAAGATAGTGCTTGACAAAATTTTTAAAATTATTCAAATCATTAACCCTTGCTGCTACTCTATGCAGAGACCCTTTTTCATATTCTTTTAAAACTTGATTCCAAGTACTACTATATTGTTCTTCTAGTTGATCTTGGAGATTAACCGGGAGTGTATAATTCATTAAAAGACAGCATTTGCTTTCTTCAGCATGCCTAAACGCGTGATCAACTCTTATTGCCAAATTTTGATATTTTTGTAAATACATAGCAAACACATCAATAAAAAAGACGTTAATACCTGAAAGAATATCAGTATTTGTACAATCTTCATCTAGACTTGAAATTGATTGACATCTATAGCATTTCGTTTCATTTTCTTCAATTATTTCAGAAATACTCTTATCTTCAAAAGGTTTCCAATCTTCTGGTCGTTTGCCATATATTGAATCTTTATGCTTTGCAAGCCATTTGGATAAATCAGTCAATCCATCCTCATCAAGTGAACTAATTACATCTTCTACCTCTTCTGCTTTTAAAGCAATAACTGCATAATAGATAATATCTGCCATATCAATCTTCCAATTTTAATCTTTTTATACTATTTATGGAATTACAAATTTCGTTATCGCGTTCACGACGCATTTTCTGGTCCGGAGAAAGTGATATTATATTTGCAAAATATATTTCCCAAGTCTCTTTTTTTAATTTCTCATTAGCACTACATTTAACATATTTTAATACTTTGATAAAGTTTGTTATATCGTCATGTACTGGTTTAAGAGAATTTTGGAGATCAAAACTTATTTTAATATTAATTGCTTGATCCAATAAATATTCAATTTTGTTAGCCAGATTAATCAATTTATCATCTTCCATTGAAACACATTCATTCCAAATCGGGTTACTTTTCAATAATTTCATATTGTCCTGAACTTCTATGATTAATTTAACAAATTTCACTGGTGGTAATGCAGGTAAATTGACTTCTTTTGTAACAACAGTAAAAAATAATGTTGAAGCTATAAGTAAACTGGCAATTGCTAAAAGGAAAGGCTCAAAATTTGGTCCAGACTTCAATAAATCCATACTTTCATTCCAATTATGAGGTATTACGAAAACATATTTGCCTTGAATAACTCCAGAAAGTCCAAAGATTACAGTGGATATTAAAAGAGTTATAGCAGTAATCATAATACTGCGGATGTTAAGAAAATCTGTAGTTAAATAAAAGCCCTTAAGACGATTTCTAATAAGTGAAAAGATAAAGATAGCAATCGGAATGATGGGTATTATAATGAAAAATTGCGCACTTTCTATGGTGTTATATATTTTAACCTCTAAAACACCAATAAGAAAAAGTATAGATGGCAACACTCCATAGAAAATAAGCCCAAATGCTCTAATTCCAAAAATTTCATCAAGGAAAATTATATTATTCGATTCATTTGCTGATTTAGACATTGGACTGATCGACTCTTTTTCACTTTAAATGATACCATAAATATGTAAATTCTAATCTTCTCGTAACCAACAATTTCCAAAGATTATAGTGTTTTCAGGTATATTTCATATTAGATTATACATATTATGAACTGAAATACCTGCTATAGGAGATTTTAATCACATTTAACAATATGTAATTTATCTTATTAATTTTTCGATATTGCCACCCAGCCAAGCGCAGGTCACAGCCCCCTTTCCAGAGCCCCCCTTTACCACATCAACCGGCAGGATACACAGGCCCCCCTCCTGCATATCCCCACACAACCCTCTACCTCAAGCCATCTCCCTCACAAGCCTCGCAATCTCATCACCCACATCAGAAGTACCACCACTACCCCCCATATCCTTAGTCAGCACCTTCCCCTCCTTGATATCCCGCTCAATAGCAGCCACAATAGCATCGGCAGCCCCCTTCTCGCCCATCTGCTCCACCATCATAGCCCCGGCCCAGATAGTAGCAATCGGGTTGGCCCGGTTCATACCCGTATACTTCGGCGCACTACCATGAATAGGCTCGAACATGCTGGTGCCCTCGGGATTGATATTACCGCCCGGTGCCAGTCCCAGTCCACCCTGCACCATAGCGCCCAGGTCAGTGATGATATCCCCGAACATATTGGGCGTAACCACCACATCAAAGAACTCAGGGTCCTTCACGAACCACATAGTAACCGCATCAACAAAATTAAAATCAGTGGTCACGTCCGGGTACCCGCTCGCAACAGACTCGAACTCCTCGCGCCAGAAACCGTAGATATCAGTGAGCACATTGGCCTTATCCACTGACGATACATGCTTCTTGCGCCCCACAGCCAGCTCAAAAGCATACTTTATCACCCGCTGGGTCCCCTCCTTGCTTATCATACCGATCTGGTATCCTATCTCCTCGCTGTCAGTCTCGATATCCAGCCCGAACCTGGCATTATACAATGTGCGCTCCACCTCCAGCACAGCCTTGCTCTCGCCTCGCTTTGCCCTGCCGCCAATACCAATATAGAAATCCTCAGTATTCTCCCGCACCACAGTGAAGTCGATATCTTCCGGCGTCTTATCCTTGATAGGGCACTACACGCCTTCCAGCAGCTTGATCGGCCGCAGGTTGATATACTGGTCAAAATAGAACCGTGCCGCAAGCAGAATGCCTTTTTCAAGCACACCTGGCGCAATCCTGGGATCACCGATACTCCCAAGGTAAATATTGTCGTATGTATTCAGTTCCTTAAGCGCATCCTCAGAGATAAGCTCCCCGGTCTCAAGGTAATGGTCAGCTCCTTGGGGGTAATCTATCCAGTCCACATCAAAACCATACACCTCACCGGCTGCATCAATGACCTTGCGCCCCTCTGCAATGATCTCGGGACCGATGCCGTCCCCTGCTATCACTGGTATCTTATACTGGCTCATGCGCTCACCTGCTGCCTGGTGAATTCGATAAGTCCCCCGGCATCCACTATACTGCGCAGGAAATCAGGCAGGCCCGTGGCCTGGTAAGTTTCGTTTTTGGTCTTGTTAGTAATGATGCCTGATGCAATATCCACGTCAAGTTCATCCCCTTCCCGGATGCGGTCCGTCTCAGCGCATTCCAGAAGTGGCAGACCTATATTGATGGAGTTCCTGAAAAAGATGCGGGCAAAGCTTTTGGCAATGATGCATTTCAACTGTGCACCTTTTAGTGCCAGGGGTGCATGTTCCCTGCTCGAACCGCAGCCGAAGTTGGTTCCTCCGATGATGATATCGCCTGGGTTGACCTCACCTGCGAATTCTGGTCTTACACCTTCAAAAGCATGCTCTGCCAGTTCTTTCGGTGTATTGATAGTAAGATACCTGCCAGGTATGACAGCATCGGTATCGATATCGTTCCCAAATTTCCAAACATTTCCATTCATTGTATTCTGCTCCATGATTTGAGGTTATAGATAGGATCAAAAGATTATAGTATTTTGCTTAACATCGGTTGTGTAAGCTTTAAATTTTGGCAGTGTCCCAAAATGGACCGCTTAATTTAGATAATATGATATCCATTATTATTTTTGTGATGTTACATGGCTAGACCTCGAAGTAAAATCGATATTACATGTCAGAATCCAGAATGCAAATATTTCTTGACAGAGGAAGGAAAAGATATACTAAAGCGTGGAAAAAATCGAGCAGGACATCAACAATACTATTGTAATCACTGTAGTAGATGGTTTGTTGAAACAGCGAATACACCGCTGTATCATAAACATCTTTCAAAACCTGAGATAATCAACATCTGCAAACACCTTGTAGAGAAAAATGGTATCAGATCGATTGAACGAATAACAGGCCACCACAGGGATACAATTGGAAATTTAATAGAGGATCTTGCCTTGCATGCTGATTTTGTAAATTCTATTCTTCTTCATGATGTAAAACTTGGACAATCTGAGGTTGATGAAATGTGGACATTCATAAAAAAAAACAAAAAAAAGTTGAGTCAGGAAGCTCTAATTCAGATATCGAAGGTGATGCCTGGATATTCACTTTCATGACGAGAGGGTCTTATCTTAATGTTGCTTATGAAATTGGGAGGAATTTTTCAATTTTAATTATGCGGTCTAATTAAGTACACTGCCCACAGTTGCACTGCCAATGGCAATTACGACGTACTGACGTTCCAGTTCTTATACTGCAGTGATTACATCTTTCCAGGGAATATATGGACATGGGCAGCTATGATCATGTTGGTCGTATCCGGAAAGCAGGAATATCTGATATGATATCAGCTTCGATCTCCTCATACGACCTGGGATTTACTTGTTTTTGCATGATATTCCATAATACAAATAATGTAGCTGCAACAGTAATGATTACATTCAACAACACGAGCCATAAAACACTTTCCGGTAACAGGTAACTGAAAAGGAATAGCAGCCATGACATTACGAATCCAGTCGCAGCTAAAACAATATATTTGATCATTGTAAGTATTACCTTGAATTTTCCAGTGACAGTCAGAGCTTTTGTAACAGTATAATTCTTAAAATATTTTCGAATCTCTATGAACAATGAGCCAGAACTAACATGTGGGATATTTTTATCCAGCAGGAATAGAATGATCTTGAAAAAGGAATATGGTGAAAAGGTATGTTTGCAAAGAGGTGGGAGTTTTTCTGCATCTTCAGATAAACCCCGGGATTTGAGGTCTTTTTTCATCAGGTCTACGATCTCTTCTTTATAACCTGCATCATCCTGGTAAGCAGCACATACAAGTACAGACACCCATAGTAAATGTTCATGTTCACCACTTTGTACCATTTCACGACGCAATTTCTCTATCTTATGCATCGGAACATCCATATCCATGAGGTCACCAACAGGATTTGATACCTTCATGACGGCGGCTATTTCGCCTGTTTTACCCTGTAAGAGTTTGATAAAAATGGGTTTTAACAAGGATAGTTCCTGGGTGGCTTTTTTATTTTTATATATGGTTATGCCAATTATTGATATTAGAAATAAAAATAGCAGGGTCATCATGTAACAAGCTGCTATTGTCAATGAGAATATCATAGGTGGTTCAAATAGGGTGACCATAGTGGATAAAGGTTGTTTAGAATATATAAAAAATGTGTTATTCTTTTCAATGTTCTACACCTGTTTAATGCTATAAATGCTACATTATCTATGGCACTATCTCATGATCCAGTCATTTACATTTTTCGCATAAGGGCATATCCCATACCTGTAGTATAAATGGGTATGCTGAGGTAGCGCAGGCCGATGTCGGTGAAATACTGGGTAACTGTCATAGGGAAAAATCCCATTGATACGAACACCAGGTCAAGACCCAGGTTTATCACTAACCAGACCACTCCTATGGTGATTCCTTCCTTGACATGATCTGTCCCGATTTCCTTGAAGTATGCAACTGCCAGGGTCACACCGACAAGACCGCCTACAACGATCATTATAGACTTAAAAAACGTCTCAGGAATCAGGAAGCTGCCACTTTGGTCCACGAACGGGAACGCGGCGATAAACGGAATTAACCAGAGAAGAAAACCGAATAAGACAATTTTCAGATACTTGTTCATTTGTTTCACCCCTTCCCAAACCATGCATTTACCTGAATATAATATTACCCATAATCCCTTATATACTGAAAAAAGTTCGTCGAAAGGTCTATGATGGTCATGCACGAGATAGAGTATCTTAGATAAATACGGGGCAATCACTGGCCCCTTTTCTTTTTATTCCACTTATCCACCAGATAGTCAATAGTGATATTCATAAAATTCCTGAAAAAGATACAACATCCGATAAAGATTGTTAATATACCTATCGAAATAAAAGTGAACTGAGAAATATTGCTTCCAATTCTGGTAGTCTTATCTTCATATCCTGTTATTTCCCTGGGAATATAAAAAAAATCAGAGAAAACGGGTGTAAATAATATAAACAAAAGGCCAATGATTATGATTATTGTTCCAATACTGACCTCATCTACATCATCGTTCTGTTTTCTTATCATCCATGAACACGCCCACACATCAATATTATATTACATGTTATGGACCATGAGCAATAATATTTTCCCTTCAAAGTTCATTTAACACAATCTTTTTTCAACGTATCGGAAATTATAAACGCATTTCGTTATCGATATATGTAATTTTCGTAGCTTGAAATTTTGATTTGTTGGACTGCCTCGATAAACTGTTGAAGTCATATTAAGGATTGAAGTAAAAACCCCGACGAAAATATTTATAATAACAGCATTAACTTGAGAGTTCATATGGCTAAAGTCACAATAAAATTATTCGCAAACCTCAGGGAACAGGTCGGAAAAGCAAAGATCGAAGCCGACGGCAGTGATCTTCGTGAAGTAATAGATATTCTTATAGGTAAATATGACGGCCTCGGAGAACTGATCATCAAAAACGGCGAGATACACCCGTTCATCCATGTTATGGTCAACGGTATCAGTGTTAAGGACAAGGACGGCCTGGACACTGTACTCAATGATGGCGACGAGATCACCTTATTCCCGCCCGTATCTGGCGGTTGAAGGAAGTTTATGGATAAATTATTCAGGTCACGTGTGGATTTGGACACTGCAAGAAAGACATTTTTCGATACAATTCAGCCGATAAAAAGTATTGAGAGCATTCCCATCGAAAATGCACAAAGCAGGGTGCTTGCTTCTGAAGTGATTGCCGACTGTGACGTGCCCCATTACAGGCGTGCTGCCATGGACGGGTATGCAGTGAACGCTGCCGATACACTTGGTGCATCTACATCATCACCGATCGTCTTTACACTGACAGAAAAAGATGTTACTCCTGACACCTGCCAGCGGGTGCATACCGGTTCGGCCATGCCCCCTGGTGCTGATGCGGTTGTGATGCTGGAGGATACCAGGTCTTTGGATGGTGTTGTAGAGGTTATGGCACAGGTACACCCGGAAAAACATGTGGGCGGAATAGGTGAAGATGTGGCTGCCGGTGAGCGACTTTTCAGTACAGGACACCAGCTGCGTCCCTGGGACCTGGCAGTACTGGCATCAACCGGTATCGTGGATGTAGAGGTATTCCACAGGCCATTGGTTGCGATTATACCGACCGGTGAAGAAGTTGTGGAAAGAGGGGCATCCCTGGAGCCCGGACAGGTATGGGAGACCAACAGCCTGATGACTGCCTCATTTGTCAACAAAATGGGCGGTATCCCCAGGATCAGCAAGATAGTCACCGATAACCCACAACTCATAGAGCAGTCCATAGTGGCAGGGTCAGATGCCGATATGATAATCATCAGCGGCGGCACATCAGTGGGTGAGCGTGACCATGTGCCTGCTGCTGTAGAAACCTTAGGTGAACTGCTGGTACACGGCGTGGCCATAAGCCCTGGCAAACCAACAGCCCTGGGAGTTGTGGATAATAAGCCAGTGCTTTGTATGCCAGGTTATCCTGTTGCAGGTCTTATTGCACTTTTAGTTTTCGGGAAGGAGGCTATCAGGATACTCGGACATTTTCCAAATCGTCCACCTACAGTGATACGGTTACCTCTTATGGAAAAGATCACATCCCGCCAGGGATATCACACTTTTGTGCGCGTACAAATAAGGCAGGACGAGGTTGAACCATTAATGGTATCGGGTGCCGGGATACTGAGCTCAGTTGCCAGGGCCGATGGATATGTGGTGGTGCCGCCCAATATCGAAGGATACGGAGCAGGCACTGTAGTTGATGTTTTCTTATTCTAATCGCCGATAAGTTTGCCGATAGAGAGGCCGCCACTGCCGCTACTGCCCGAATCCCCTATTGACATATGGGGTGCAAGTGCAGCCGCCAGGTTGGCGATGCTAAGTGACTGGATGATTACCCTGCCCGGTCCTGTGAGTGTTGTCAGGAACAGGCCTTCACCGCCGAACAGAGATGTCTTGATACCGCCTGCCCTTGTAATGTCATACTGGACAGATGATTCGAACCCGACTAATGAACCTGTATCTACTTTCAGTGTCTCACCGGGCTGCAGGTCCTTGACTACAAAATCGCCGCAGGCGTGTATGAACACTGTACCCTGTCCGCTGTATTTCTGGAGTATGAACCCTTCTCCGCCAAAGAATCCCGCACCAAGCTTTTTGGTAAATTCCACGTCCATATCCACTCCGTTTTCAGCACACAGGAATGCATCCCGCTGCGCCAGGAATTCGTTGCCGGAGCTGATCGGTATTGCTTCTATCTTGCCAGGGACATTGCCGCCAAATGCTACAAATCCGTCACCCTGGGCCGTGAATTCTGTAATAAAGAATGATTCGCCGCTGACCATACGCTTTAAGCCTTTCATAAGACCGCCTTTGGCCTTGGCCTGCATATCTATATTGCTGCTCATGTGGTTCATGACACCGGCTTCGGCATAGACTGTTTCGCCTCCCTGCAGGTGAAGTGTTACCAGCTGGAGATTGTCTCCTGTTATTTCATATTCCATTACTTATTTCCTCCAATGTAGTTTTTTTTATATAGTTATACTTTGTTTATAGTATATAGGTATTATTTGAGAAGTCACGGGTATGGGACTGGAAGGTAAGGGGTATTAAAATAGATGCTCATCTTTTATATCTCATTTTCTCATAGGAGTTCAAGGGTTCGAATCCCTTCCCCCGCATACTGTATTTCTATTATAGGAATGATTGGCGTATTTATGTAAGATTTTTATGATTAACGGGGAGAATCCTCGACACACTTGATTGTAAATTTGCTTTTTATCTGTTCTATTCTACCTAATATTTCCAGTTCAGTAAGAGATGACAATAATATTTCTTTATTACATCTGAATCTTTCGAGCAGTTCGGCCAGTGTCATTGAATTTACAGACAGTTCTTCAAGTATTGCATCTTCAAATCATCGTTCCATCTGCTCCTAAGATTTTTTTAAAATGCGCTCACCAATCGGTGTTTCAAGACCATAGGAAGTTCTAAGTTTATCCAACTTATCATAAAGGTCAATTTCACACATCATATCGTATCTGGATTGAGCGATACATTCTGTTAATATGGCCTCCCAGTTAAGTCCTGATCTTGCCAGTACTAGCAGATCATGCTCATCGTCATCACGTTGGGTGACGCTTTTAAGAAGGAAGATATCTTCTTTCGAGATTATCCATACATTCAACTGGCCAGTTTTAAAAAGAAGCTTTGCCCGTTTGATCATCCCTGAAGATAATCTGAGCTTCTTACAGGCATATTCATGAAAAATGTCCCACCTGAATCCATCTTGTTGAGACCGAGGCTGAGCTTGCCAGGCGGGAGGGCAGGGATTATGTATGAGCCCGCTGATATGCTACTTGAGAGGATAAAGGCGGAGCAGGGGAAGAGCGGGAAAAAAAGTAAAGCGGCTAAAGAAAAAAGTACGCATACAGGCTGTCCCAAAACTAAAAGCGTGTGTACAAATCAAATGAAATCTATCTCATCTGGGATAATAACATTGAATTATAATCAATAATTGCCCAATTATGATAAAATATATCCGAATTGTATAATGTGAATTAGTTTTGGGACAGCTTGCATAGGAAGGAATAATGTATCTTAGTGTGAGATTCCGGTAGAGAGAAATGCTTCAAGACACAAGCACAGGTAGTGTTGAAAGGAGTTTATCAAGTCTTTGTCTCACTGTTGTATGGCGGGAGCTTAAAGATAAATCATATTATAAATATTAATAAAGAATATATTTATATCGAATATTATTTAATAATTGATTACCAACAACTATCTATGTTCTTAAAATTCTAGGTGTTTGTTATGAATTGTTCTATCACCGAAAAAGAAAGAATTTCAAATAATTTTTTTCTATTGTATTTAATAGAAAAAACCAATGAAAATGGACATTTTATGGGCATTACAAAACTACAAAAATTAGTTTATTTAATTGAATTGAAATGTTATACCATTGGATTTAAATCACTATCATTTCCTTTTTTTAGATGGAATTATGGCCCCATGTCAAAAGAACTCTATATTGAAAAAGACAGAATTATTGAAAATGGTCTTATTGAGAAAGGTGACAACATTCGGGTTACGAAACAAGGAAAACATGTATTAGAAGAATGTTCTGAAATTTTACACGACAATAAAAAATCGTTAGAAATTATAAATGAAATAAGCGATTTATATTCTAAATTGTCAACAAAACAATTAAAAAACAAAATTTACCAAATTACAGACCCATCATTAGGAATGAAAATCAAAGACATCCCTATGGGGTGGGATTTGTTGTTAAGGCTGTATGAAAAAAAAGACATTATTCATCTTGATGATGAATGGATTGAAACAATAGACATTATGATGGATACTAGTGTTTATTCTTCTGTTACGAAGTCAATTGAAGATGCTCAAATAAACAAATCTATAAAATGTGGGGAATTAATTGCAGTATGAAATCTATCAAACAAAGGAACTAAAAAAAAAGCTGAAAAAAATAAAAAATCCTCACATCAATCGTATTATTCAAGGAATTAGTAAGCTTTCGACAGATCCTTATCACGAAGGAATACGATTAAAAGGTGGAAATGTAAAGGGGTTAAGGAGCCACCGTGAAGGGGATATAAGAATAATTTATTCGATATGTGAAGAGTGCCGTCTTAATAATTTTGATAAAATTAGAAATTGTGTTGATTGTGAATCACTACCAACCAATGCTTTAAAAGTTTTTGATGCTGATTTTCGGAAGGGTGTATATGATAAATTTTAATCATTATAATTTTGTTTCGTGTCTAAAGATCGGCTAAAATATTAATATAATTAAATTTTAAAAGTACTATCGGGAAAAATAATAAGCAGATCCATTTACCTGTGGAAAGTGAGTAATATGAACGATAAAGAAAAGCATGTATGCCCTGTTGAAAGTGCTAAGGGCCTTGATAATTTTTTCAGAAAATTGGTCCAGAATCCAAAGAAGATCTTGAAAGATTATGTTAAAGAGGGAATGACAGTCTTAGATGTAGGATGCGGTCCCGGGTTTTTTTCAGTAGAGATAGCTGATATGGTCGGTGCATCAGGCAAAGTGATCGCAGCAGACCTGCAGCAGGGAATGCTTGATAAAATTAAGAATAAGATCAAAGGAACAGAGATTGAAAATATAATTGAGCTGCATAAATGTGAAGAGGACAGAATAGGTATTTCAACAATGGTTGATCTTGTTCTCGCTTTTTATATGGTTCATGAGGTCCCTGACCAGGATAAGTTCTTAAAAGAAATGTACTCAATACTAAAACCCAATGGAACTTTATTTATTGTAGAGCCGTCATTCCATGTTTCAAAGAAAGCATTTGAAGAAACTGTGAATCGAGCATATGCCATAGGATTTAGTCAGGTAAAAAAACCGGGAATGATTTTAAGCAGGGCAGTGGTTTTAAAAAAAGATACATAAAGTCACCGAACCAACCACAATAATAATTTCAGGCAGTAATATTATGGAAATAAAAATCGTGATAATACACATATTCTGCATATTATTGATTCTTCTTGGAACCGGTTGCATCGAAGAAGAGTATTCACAAGAAATTGAAATTACACGTACTACCAGAAACATACATGACACCGAAAATACACATAACACCGAATATACACCAGAACCACAATATTCACCGGAAATGCAACAACTAATTGATTTCTTAAAAGTGGATAAAGTAAATGACGGGATTTTTAACAATGACGATCACAGGAGTCTTGATTACTATACAAGCAGCGGCTTTTCAAGAGATCTGGCTAAAAACGCAAAAGAATACGACATCGATATGGGGGCAATATCAATTAGAGATACGATGGCAGTAGGAATAGGAACGCGATACAATTACGCCATGAACTATTGTATCAAAGATGAAAAATTTATCCTGGTAGAACCCCAGACAGATGAAATATTCACATTAGAAGATATAAAACAATCCCCTGATTTTGAAGATTACAAATATATTTCAATATATCAAGATGCTCAAATGCTGTCAAACTTTGGCAAAGGAAGAGAAACAGTTGACATAGACATATACGGCGGTTACAATGAAAGTGACATAATCAAAAAGTTTCCACCCATATCCGATTAACTTTTTAAAAATTGTAGTTATTATAATTCGTTAGAATTATTCTCTACACTCCCTTCAACCCACCATTTCCCAATGAATAAACACATGCATCCACTCATACACCACCCCACCAAACACATCCACCCTGCCGCCCGACTCAACCAACCACCTGCCCGGTAGCACTCACCCCCTGCCAGCCGCCACACTTGGTTTAAGAGAAATAATACTACAACTCAATCACAGGAAATCCCAGCCCGGATTCTAATTCATCCTACCATCATTCCTGTTTACAAATAGTTTAAACACAATTAGCATAATCATGTTTAAAATATTTAATTTTTATGTATTTTTTGGTGCCTGGCTATGAATAACAATATCGTTGTGTTCCGACAACGTCATGAACACATTCACTTTTTCCCGATCATCACTTCCGTAGATTTGATGACCGCATATACCTCATCACCCTTTTTAATATCCAGCTTGTCCACAGCTTCCTTTGTTACCAGTGAAGTTACCACGACAGGCTCGATCAATATCCTTACCTTGGAGATCACATCCCCCTGCTCAACATCAATAACCTCCCCTGGCATCTGGTTACGAGCCGTGATCTTCAGTCCCACCCCTTCCCAGAACGTCTCATCGTCTAAAGTTTCACTGATGATGTTCTTCTGCGATTCGTACTCCTTAAGCATCTCCCTTGCATAATCAGTCAAAAATGTACCCTGGTCCTTTCCGCCGCGAACACTTGTAACAATCTCCTTCCCGGAATTTTTCTCAATATTCTTCAACATAAGCCATGCATGTTTATACGAGATATTGACCTTTTTGCATGCTTTGTTCAACGAACCTTCTTCATCGATGGCGTATAAAAGTGCAGCCTTTCCTTCTCCCATCAATGTTTTTCCATCTTCGGTCAGCCACAGCTTTGTTTTAGGTATCATTGTTTATCACATTATAGTCAAGAACCTAATATTTGATAGATAACTTCAACAGAAGTTATCGATAGATGACTTCAACAGAAGTTATCGATAGATGACTTCAACAGAAGTTATCGATAGATGACTTCAATAAAAATCATCGATACTAATGTCCTGACACTTTGATCTTCAGATAATTATAATTTAACCACCGAGAACACAGAGCTTGTATCTGATTTCACTCTCTGTGCCCTCTGTGGTTTATTAGTTATCACTTGTTGGAATTCGCATTTTATTAGTTAATATTGTTTGGTTTTTAACTATACCTGTGAATAATGATTTTTAAAAGGAGTTCTATATGTGAAATATCCTTCTATTACAGCGGAATAATGGACACACCGACTGCCAGGCATCCGGCGACATACCCAAAAATGGCCCCGGTGTTTAAAAACGGCAGCCCTGCCTGTGGATTTCCTCTTGCCACTACCGCCATCAGTACTGCAAAGCCAACAATGGTGCCCAAAGCCGCACCCAGCGCGGGCATGTTCAATAGACCTATCAGCGGCACGTTCATATATCCTTCAGAGATGAAGACATTGGCGGATACCACCAGTATGGTTGGCATAACCGCATCTCCCAGTCCCATAAAGAAAGCTTCACGTTTAGCATCCTTTTCATATTTGTAATCACGGAATGAGAAGTTCAGATGATTCGGTATGACGAACAGTATGGGCACCTTCATATCCATCACACCTTCGGCCAGTGCGAGCATATGTTTGGTCTGGTATACTGATATTGCGTCATAGACTGCCAGCAGTATCAACAGTATCAGTGTAGGCATTACGCCAAAAGATATTCCGATAATGGCGGTCACCCCTGCACCTATCAGGATGCCGATGATGTCGATGACATACCATTCAGGGAACAGATAGAGTAGTACGGTAAGTGCCAGTGATAATGCCAGCGTAAGTATTATGCTGGTAGTTTCATTCATGAATATGGCAAAGATTGCAAGGAATACATAATAGAGGGTAGCGCCTACTGAGAAGAGGATGAACCCATGGATCATCCATTTGATATTTTTCTTGAAAGCATAGAGTATGACCCCTGTGAATCCCAGTATAAGTCCGATGTAATAGATTGTATTCCATATGCTATCAGGGTCTTCAGTGAACTGCATGCCCGCGTCTATCATGGGCTGGGCCAGCATGACCGATATAACCTGTACAAGTAGCAGGAACACTCCCATGGCCACAAATGGGAGGAGGTCGGCCAGTGTGTTTTTCTTATTCTCGTTTTCGGTCAAAGCAGGGTCTCCAGTAAATAATGTTTGTTGATTGTAAAATTTGTTATAGTATTTAACCTATTTGACTGTAAGAGACCGTTACAATTTGTGTTGGTTAATCTAATTAAACCACAGATGAACACAGATGAACACAGATTTTCAGGTAGCGTATCCGCGTTTATCCGCGTTCATTTGCGGTTAGTTTGATAATACCAACATTTAATGTAACGGTCTCGTTGAATCCATCGTATTCTCAAATTTGTTACAGTTTGAACTTAAAAAGTTTATTAAAATAGGTGTAAAAATCTTTTTATCATATCAATCTCCGAGCATAAATCCCCCCTATCCCGTATAAATTGTAACGGGCCTGTATAGCCTTTTCAGAATAAGTTCCTATTATTTTCACAAAAATGATAAGATTATGCGGGGAAAGGGATTCGAACCCTTGTACTCCTACGAGACTAGGCCCTGAACCTAGCGCCTTTGACCTGGCTGGGCAACCCCCGCAATAGGGTTTGTTTTCTTATTATCGTGCGCTTGAGCGTAGCGAAACGCACGCTTCTTCGCAAGGTTCGGCTGCGGCAACAACCGCATTTGGGTTTTCATCGAAAATCCAATAACCACATGACAAACGATGCCATGCAGTCTATGAACATGGATTCCTGAATTGTACTAATCAGATTTAAGCCTTTACTTTGACCCCAGCAACTTGATCAGCAGAGCCTTTTGCGCATGCAACCTGTTCTCTGCCTGGTCAAGCACTGCAGAATGAGTACCAGTAAGCACTTCACTCGTGATCTCCTCGCCCCTGTGTGCAGGAAGACAATGCATAACCATACAGTCATCCCTGGCAACATTCATCAGGGCATCATTGATCTGGTACGGCCCCAGGTCATGCAACCTCTGCTCCTTCTCATCCTCATCGCCCATAGACACCCATACATCAGTATATAGGACATCTGCATCCATTGCAGCCTCCTTTGCTGCAGTAACAACCTCAACCGAACCCCCCATACCCCTGGCCTTTGCAACCATGTCCGGGTCAGGCTCGTACCCCTCGGGGCAGGCCACACTCATCTTCATTCCTGTAATGGCAGCAGCCAGTATCGCAGAGTTGCACACATTATTCCCATCACCTATCCATGCGAACTTCAGGCCCTCGAACCGACCCTTATATTCCCTTATAGTCTGCAGATCAGCCAGCAGCTGGCAGGGATGTTCCAGATCAGACAAAGCATTGATAACAGGCACTGTTGCATATTCTGCCAGTTCTTCCAGAGTACTGTGACTTACGACCCTTGCCATAATACAACTGAGATACCTGGATATAACCTGTGCAGTATCGCCAACAGTCTCCCCCCTTCCAAGCTGGAGGTCCCGATAGCTTAAGAACAATGCATGGCCGCCAAGTTCAGCCATGGCAACCTCAAATGATATACGTGTCCTGGTAGATGATTTTTCAAATATCATGCCCAGGCTCTTATGCTTGAGCATTTCAACAATCTTACCCTTTGACCTTTTCACCTTCAGATCATCTGCCACATCAAGCAGTTCATTGATCTCATCAAGGGAGAGGTCGCTTATAGATAACAGATTCGACAAAAATACCGCCTCCTGTCAAACAGAACTCATAGTTAATACATTTGGCCTATTTAACTGTTATCCCCGCGCAGGACTTTCATGTGGTCGATACGCTTCTGTATCAATTCTTTTTTGCCAATATCATGCCTGCACTCCAGTGGCCCTTTTACATTGGACAGTGCCTGCTCTGCAATCACTTCCGCCTCTGCTATGGTATCAGCGATTCCAACGACAGCAGCTGCCCTCGACCCTGTGGTGTACACCACACCATCGGCTTCATACACACTGGAAAAGAACAGCAATGCTTTGCCCATATCTCCAACCTCGATAGGAGCATCCTTTGCAGGATCTTTTGGATATCCGGCAGGCACTGCATATTTACACACACTGGCCTTATCCGAGAACCTCACATCCAGGGTGTCAAGCGTCCCGGCTGACACAGCCTCGGCAATATCAATAAAATCAGTCTCCAGCAACGGCAGTACGTTCATCGCCTCCGGGTCCCCGAACCTGGCATTGAACTCAATCACCCTGATACCGGCAGCTGTTAAAATGAACTGGCCGTACAGGATGCCCTTATACTCTTCACCAGTCTCTTCCTTTACCTTGCAAATCACATCCTCCATGATCTCTTTTGCCTCTATATAGTCGCCCTCGACCATGAAAGGTAACAGGGTCCCGGCATCGTTATACGATCCCATGCCGCCCGTATTTGGTCCCAGGTCACCTTCGTATGCCCGCTTATGGTCCTGCACCGAAGGTGCATAGGCCAGGTGGGTCCCATCCACAAATGCCTGGACCGTTACTTCCTCGCCTTTCAGGTTCTCCTCGATGACCACCATATCACCTTTTAACAGTTCACTTGCATAAGCTTTGGCAGCATCCAGGTCTGGTAACTGGTCACCCATGACCTTGACACCCTTACCCCCGGTCAACCCAGCTGGTTTTAAGGCCACGTCTCCCAGTTCATCTATATAATCATGGGCCTGTGCTTCCTGTCCAGTGCCAAAAACCCTGAATACAGGAAGACCTGCGATGTGGTGTTTTTCCATGAACATACGTGTCCACGCCTTATCGAACTCCAGTTTTGCAGCCGCCCGTTTCGGGCCTACTGACGGGATGCCCAGAACTTCAAGGGCATCTGCCAGCCCGGCGGCCAGCGGCGCTTCGGGGCCTATCACCGCAATATCCGCACCGATATTCTTTGCATACTCAGTGACCTTATCTACATCGGTTTCACTGTTTAGAAGGAAATCCTCACACAGGACTGCAATTCCGGGATTTTTCCTGGACATTACAGCATAGAGCTCATGCTCACGTTTACTTCGGGAAATGGCATGGGCAATGGCGTGTTCGCGCCCTCCTCCACCTACCAATAAGATTTTTTTCATATCAAATCCTCAAAACGATTTTATTTAAAACTATAATAACTCAAAACAATAATATCCATTAATAATGTTATGGTTTTTTTTACGTAGTGCTCCTTAAATACTTATTCTATATTAAATAAGCTGCCAGACCTCCATTACAAGGCAATTTTTAACATGGTGATAATGGGGGCGCAGAGGATGCATGGTGATGCATGGTGATGCATGGTGATGCATGGGGATGTATAAGGATGTATAAGGATGCCGATCAATTGTATATTGCTGTTCGTAACTAAAAAGCTGTGTTGATAATTTAATAATACCATTAACTACGCGGTTCCTTTTGTAAAGGTTTAATATATGTTACGATACATATGATTGTTATACCTTGCGGAGGTGACGAGAGGATGGAAGCACGGGATATTATTTTCTCAATAGTAATGATTATGTCCTCATTTGTATTAACATACAAGTGGATGACAAGATTCGCCTCAACGAATCATTCAGCTGATGCTGTAATTGTACTTGCTGCAATGGTGCTGATTGGTGCCCTGGCTGCAATGATACTATCTGTGGATATCAGGTTAAGACGGATCGAATCTATAATAGAATCAAATGAACGGGCACTCAGGATAAACATCCAGAGCGTAGAAGAAAACCTGGATCGAAAACTCAATGTAGTTCTCAATAAAACCAACAATACAGTGGAAGAGATGTCAAAAAGGATGTACCGGTAAACCTAACCGGTAAATCCATCTTTCAGCATAATCCCGACCATCTCAATTGCCTTGGCGGCATCATCTACATCTTTTATTCTTCGTATATCGATATGGCCGTTTCTGTAAATCATGACATTCCAGTCATTGAGCCTGAACCTTGCCACCCCTAATTTGGCAGAGCAGCGCATCTCAGGTATTTCCAACTCTTTAAGGATACTGCACACGATATCCATATCAAGGCCACTGCCAAAACTGGATTCTGCGATAAATAAAGATGCGTCTACTATACAAGGTCTGGTCAGGAATATCTTCCTTACAGTACTCATCTGGAACACTATAGAGCATGGTAGATATATTATGATTCGGGATAAGAACCAAATAATAGTTCCATAAGATTTGATTGCATATCAAATGTCATAGTTAAAATCACATAACTGTTCTTAACTTAAGGCAAACGTGGGTTAAACGAAATATCCAACTGTATATATTCTTTAATAAACTTCAAATATAAGTCTACCGATAGAATTAATAGCATTTCAGGATGTATGAATAAATATTCGCAATATCTATAAGGGGATGAACAAAAATGGCAAGGGATTCTGTAGGAGTTATCTTCGGCAAGACCGGAACTCACGATTTCATGTTCGCTGTACCAGATAGCACTCTGGTTAAGCGTACCGATTATGTAAAGGTCTGGCATGAAAGTGACGGCTGGACACTGGCACAGGTCATGTCAATGACCCGCAGCAGTGATGATTTTAAGCTGGACCAGGCCGCCGATGCTGCAGGAGGCGCAAAGATGGAGATCCCGGACATTAAACTGGTGGCCGAAGCCATGGTGATCGGAGGGCGTGACAAAGACGGATTGTTAAGGTCACCCAGGACCCCGTTCTCACCCGGGGATAAGGTGTTTATAGCGGACCATGACCTGATACGTTCCACCCTGGGTCTGTCCCACGGTGAGGTGAATATGGGGCTGCTGGAAGGCCATGACATCAAAGTATACCTTGGAATGAACAGCCTCATCCAGAAACACTGTAGTATCCTAGCCAAAACCGGTAGCGGTAAATCATATACGGCAGGTGTCATCCTGGAGGAGATACTGGAACGGGATATTCCACTGCTTATTATTGACCCTCACGGGGAATACAGTTCATTGAAAGAACCAGGCACTGATGATGCCAGGGACCTGTATAGTAAATTCGGCATATCTCCCAGGGGGTACGCGTCACAGGTCACAGTGTATACGCCTGCAAATAAAGTGCTGAACAAAGATGCTGATAATGTGTTTCGGCTGGATGGCATGAACCTGAGTGCAAAGGATCTGATGCAGATACTTCCGGATGAGAAATCCAATAACCATCAAGGACTGTTGTATGAGGCTATTTCCAAGATCAAGGCAGAAAAGGAGTTCTATGCCCTGGATGATATCATATTCGAGGTTGGGGACAACAAGAGTAAACTTAAATGGAACGTTATTTCATCCCTGGAATCCCTGCGCGAGGCTGATATCCTTTCTGACCACCCTACTACTATCGAAGAGTTGTTCACCCCGGGACGGGCATCTATCATTGATATGAAGGGGGTATCCCCCCAGCTTCAGGGTATGATAGTGGCAAAGCTGTGCAGCGATCTGTTCGAGGCCAGGAAGATGGGGAAGGTCCCGCCTGGCATGCTGGTGATAGAGGAGGCGCATAACTTCTGTCCTGAAAGGGGTTTTGATAAGACTGTAAGCACTGAGATTTTGCGTACGATCGCTTCGGAAGGCCGCAAGTTCGGGCTGGGCATGATGGTTATCAGCCAGCGGCCTGCACGTATCGATAAGAATGTACTGAGCCAGTGCAATACCCAGATCATCATGAAGGTGACGAATCCAAATGACCTGAAGGCCATTAGCAAGGGGCTGGAAGGTATCAGTAGCGAGGTGGAGGAGGAACTCAAGAGGCTGCCGCCAGGGGTGGCCATGTTGGTATCTAATGATATCGAGCGCCCGGTGCTGGTGGATATCAGGGTGCGCAAGAGCAAACATGGCGGGGAGTCTGTGACTATATCAAAATCGGCTGCCGCCCATCATAGAGCACCGGCAAAGCCATCCAGGATTATGCCAGAACAAACCCAAAGGCCAGCTCAACGTAAGGAGACCCCTACCCAGAAACGGGAAGGTGGCGGATTGTTCAAAAAGGTGTTCGGGTCAGGGAAATGAAAATAGCTAAATCGAAATGAATTAAAATAAGGTTAAGCCAAAGTATGAATATAAAACGAAAATGAAAGATTGAAAAAACCGTCTGTATCTGGTACAGACGATATAATATTCAATCCTCGTTTTCAAGCATATCTATCCGGACCATAATACTCTTTGCTTTTTCCTTGTAATTGTCCCTGATGTCGTTATACTTGTCCTCAGATATGATACCACTGACATGGTCTTCATCCACTTGAAGAAGCACATTGATTATAGCCTGTTTGGTAGTTTGAAGTTCATCGAGACTGAGATTATCAATATCATTAGTTTCAAGAGATGGTTGTCTGGATGTTTCTTTTTCGACTTCATCCTCTTCTGCTTCCAGTTCCTCTTCTATTTCTTCATCTCCCTCATATTCATCATCATCTGATTCCAAATCATCTTCTACGTCTTCATCGTCCTCGAATTCTTCCTCTTCCAGATATATATCTTCATCCTGTTTTTTTGGCAGGACACTTCCCAGTTTATCTTCCAGTCCTTTGATTGCCGGACTCTTACCTCTCAGTACCGCATAACTGATCACTGCAATAATTACAAGCAGAATAATCATGTACAGGGTAATATCAGACCCGGCCGGATTTGATTTACTTAACTCAAATGAAATTTCAACAAACAGAGGCTGGAACCAATTGTAAGTTTCTGAATTTCCACTTTCCTCAAAAAGATCAGCATTTATTATATACCCATCATAATCCAGTACAGTAGTCTTCATTCCATCAGATTTTTCCAGTTTGACGACCAGGGCTGGCATGCCAGTGATGGGCATATAAACATAATTAACGTCTGTCGGATATTTCAATTTCTTTGTAAAGGTAACCGATTCAGTCGTTTTCCCTGTTGGTTCTGCCGGAACCATATATTCAATCTGGTACATGGGAGCCATACCGGTTCCAGACAAAATGATGTCATTCCATCCTACAACATTTTCACTGACCAGGGAGGCCTCGATGGTGGTTCTGCCTCCATCCGCTGCCATCTCCGTCTTTGTCACAGCAATATTGAAAGCACCATCCTGTACGTAAGTATAGACAGGGCCTGAATAGTTTTCTGTCCCGAGATTCTTGTAGATCATGGTTTCGACTACTCTGAAATACCCGGGATAGGTTACCTGGTCAACCTCAATAAGATGCTGGATAATTACAACATTTGCCCCGTATGAAGATGTTGTGACTTCCAGAGTTGAAGTATTATTGCTTCCATTAATTGCGTAATCCGGAAAGGCTGATGCTGTGGAAAATGAGAATAATAGTGCCAGAATGACAAATGCACTGATGAATAAAACTGATTTTTTCTTTAACATTGAGTTGTACGTCCTTTTTTCATTAAGATGAATATACCTTGCAATATTATTTTATGTCACATCTATTATGCGCCTATTATAAAATATTAACTTGGTGAACTACCCCACCCTTACGGATGGGGCTTCTTGTTTCGTAGGCTCTCTATTGAGGTGGCCTCCACAATCTTGAACTGTAGTCCCTACAGCTCGATTTAGTATGTTGATTGCTGCATTATGATCACGGTCCATTAAATTGCCACAAAGACATTTATATGTCCGTTCTGATAACGACATGGATTGAATATGACCACAAATGGAGCAGGTCTTTGAGGTATTTCTTGGATTAACCAAATCCACGATCCTACCAGCATATTCTGCTTTGTAAGTTGTGAATTGAATTAGTTGGCTCCATCCTGCATCTGATATACTCTTCGCAAGATTATGGTTCTTCACCATATTTTTGATTTGTAAATCCTCAAATACAATTGTATCGTAATTATTAACTAGTTCTCGACTAAGTTTATGATTGAAATCTTCTCTCTGGTTACGTATTTTTCTATGAATTTTAGCTACTTCAACTCTCTGCTTATCCCTATTATTCGATCTCTTTTTCTTCTTACTGAGTTCTCTCTGAGCTTTAACCAACTTCTTTTCAGATTGTCGCAGCCTATGCTGAACTATTTTAATCTCACCGATCTTTGAGAGTTTAAGCTTTCCTTCATCGGTAATCTTGAAACCACTCTGAGGAAATGTGAAATTATCGTACCTATTTCTACCTTGAAACCTGGGATATCCTGCTCCAGTAAAGAATTTGTCAAATGATTTTTCAACACGTCTTAGAACGTTCTGCAATACCTGAGAATGTACTTGTTTTTGATACTCATTCTTATTCAATTTCAATGACTTTTGTTGATCCTTGTAATTAATCCATTCAGGTGTACCCCACGGACACAATTGCCAGTCTGCAATCAATTTGTTGAATTTGCCTTGATCCCTTCGCTCTCCCAATGCATAATTATAGAGGTGTCGTCCCAAAAATCCGGGATGCATGGGGATTTGCCTATCTGGTAAGGTGGATGAACACGACCATATAATTTATACTGTTTGAAAAAATGTGTGTGATTGATTGCTTCTATACAAGGGAGAATAACCTTTTTATTCTGATTTCTTTCTTATTCTAATTTCCTTCTGTTTCGGTCATTTTCTTATGTAACATCCATCCCGAAGAGTCTATTTTTCCGTTAGGCAATACGACAATCGTTCCATCGTCTATTTTAACGCGCGTTTTTCTGAGCGTAACATCAATGATCTCTCCTTTATATTTCATTGTCTCGATTTGGTCACCAATATTAAAGTGTCTATCTAATAGGAGGAATATACCTGCTAATGCATCAGCTAAGATATTCTTAACAGCTAAAGCAACAGCAGCTCCTATAAAAACAGACGCCCCTATGATAGGCATGAGTATCTTTTCTAAATTCAGTTCTGCCATGATCGACATGATGGCAATGAACCATAAAATGTATACAACAGTCCTTCTCAAGAGGTTCTGTGTGTCTAAAGGTAAAATTGTAGTACTTAAGTATCCTCTAATGAACCTGCGAATAAAACCAATTACAATAATAGCAACTATCAGGATCAATATTGCTTTTAAATATCCTATATATGGTTGAGCTAAATCTAACATATCTGCAATTTCCATCATTAATCACCTATTTTTTTAACTTGTCTCCAACCCTTTAATGGCAAAAGTTCTGTAACAATTTTAGTGTTTTTTTATATAAGAATGTTATGCTTATCAGTAATCTTTTTAAAATTATTTAAATGCATGGGAACTTATAAACGCATTTCGATATCGATACAGGTAATTTTCTAGTTTCAATCAAATATTTTGCTATAACGTAATTTCGATATTTTTTAGATAAGTTCTAAGTACGGCCCGATATGATTATAATATACCAGCCAGAGGCCTACTAATATCAACAGGGCTCCCGCACCTCTTTTGATCATCACGTCATATCGCGATACTGTGCTCAGCTTCTTACCTGAAACATTGATGAAATAGGCTATCAGCAACATCGGGATTCCCAATCCCATTGAATACATAAAAAGCAGGAACCCGCCATACATTATACCCCCTTTCATAAGCACGCCCATCATTATTGCTGCCAGTATAGGACCAGTACATGGTATCCATACAATACCAAGCGACATTCCCAGGAGTAAACCGCCTGCAATACCTTCCTTTTGTGGATCTACATTTATCATACCCGGAATTGAATTTAAAATGGCAGGTGTATATTCGGTCAGCATTGCAATGCCGAGGAGTATAATGATAACCTCGGCCCCGAACCTGATATACTGCTGGTATGAAAAAAATAACTGGTTGAAAGCTGCCATGGTCATCCCAAGCAGTGAAAATGTCAGTGCCAACCCTGCCACAATGGCAACCGGCCTGAACTTTCCCTTTCCAGTGGAATAAGCCAGTACAGCAGGTAGCAGCGGCAGTATACATGGTGAGAGGATACTGATTATACCTGCCAGGAATGCAAGGAAGGGAAGTGGTAGGTCTATTGATGCTAATGTGTTCTCGATCTGGAATAATAGACTCATTGATAATTGTGCTTACTGTGTTGTGTTCTCAATCATTTTTATTATCAATTCTACCTTAACCTGAGCGCATCCAGTATAGCTATTTCCAGTGGACCTTTGGGTGTGAAACCTATCATCTTGGCCTGTTCAGAATTCGTGGTCAAAGTACCATGTTGTACATATTTGTATGTGCCATTATCCGATCTGGCTATTACAAACATGTCAGGGATAAAGTATACATTGAACTTTGCAGCCAGTTGGTGCTGCTTGTCAATGTCGATATAGACAAAATGCACTTTTCCATCATATTCTGCTGCAAGTTCTTCCAGAATAGGTTTTTGTTCTACACATGAAGGACACAGTCCTCTTCCCCGTCCCAGCTCAACAAATACCGGTGCACTTTCAAGCATTGCATCAATTTCTTCTATCGAGTTCACTGTTGCTAATTCTGATTTTTGTGTAGTGCTGTTGCCAGTACACCCACTAAACAAGATCATTACAGCCAGTAACAGAAACGGTAGAATGGTAATCCTGTTTCTCATTATGTCACTTAGTAGAATTCATTTGTATTAATGTTTAACCTATATGATCGTGTATGGTTTTGCATATAGCGTGCAAACTAACATATGAATTTATAAACCAGGTTACGGACCAACAGATACCGGTTATTCGGAAAAGTTAATATATCATCTACCCAATTGAACATACATAATCATGACATAATCCAGTCCGGAGGTGAGATCAAACTATGTGCAGCGTAGGAGATGCATTTGGAGTAGATGTGGCAGATGAATTAAATGCAAAGAACTATAAATGCAAGGATTGCGGAAATGAATTTCAGGGTATTGGTAAAAATGTCACTTGCCCTGCATGCCGGTCCAGTAATGTGGAACTTGCATGATCGTACAATCCAATATTAAGCTAACATCATCAATTTATGATACCCCTGAATTACAATGAAATACTGATGCTCCACGGTAACAGTGGAGTTATCGGTATTGTAAAAGCCGGAACAAGAAACCTATTTTTCCTTGATACTGAAGATGAGGAGATTGTACTGGGCCTCGAACCTGACGACCTGCTGGTCTCATCCGGTTTTGATACACAGAATACCACCATCAATGGCATAAAATGTGTGCTTTACATGTTAAGGGAAGTAGGCACACCGCTCATTGTACTGCCCAAGAACCACCCCGCCTCAAAGCGGCTCAAGATCGTTGTTTCTATTGGCAGCCGTACCCGCATCAGTTGTGATATCACACCCGGCACCCATCCCGAACAGGATATACTGTGCGGAGTGGACGAGTTTGGCGGAGTCGAGATACTGGGCGTGCCCGGAGGTGTGGAGTTCAGGAACCTGGACTCTGGCAGGATCGAGTGTATACCGTTCACAGTCTGACATTTGATTCAATACTTTTAACACCAAAAATGAGCATTAAGGTAGCATGACCTTGATCGATATCCTGGCTGCATCCATCTGGCTTATGCTGCCTGCATATCTCGCAAATCCCATGGCTGCAGTGTTCGGTGGAGGTACCCCGATTGACCTGGGAAAGTATTTCTCTGACGGCAGGCGGATACTTGGGAACGGCAAGACAATAAGGGGACTGGTAGCCGGGACCGCCTGCGGAATTATGATAGGGCTTATCCAAATCGGACTTGCACCCCGTCTAATGGCATCAGGAGTATTGGATAACTGGCCATTGTTCCATGGTGCCCTGGGTGCATATTCATTCAGCACTTTATCCATAGTGTTCCTTATGGCTTTTGGTGCGCTGCTTGGGGACAGTGCAGAGAGTTTTATCAAGCGGCGTCTGGACCTTGAACGGGGTGCAATGTTCCCTGTGGCGGACCAGCTTGATTTTGTGCTGGGTGCATGGGTGCTGACATACATATTCGCAGCATACTGGTTCAATACTTATTTCAGCTTCTGGATAATTATAACAGTACTGGTAGCCACGCCCTTGCTGCACCTGTCTACGAACATATTGGGATACCTCATTAAGGTCAAGAAAGAACCCTGGTAGTGAAAAGAATGGATAAAGAACTGATTCAGGCATTAAAGAACTGCGGGGCAGTGAAGTTCGGTGACTTTACACTGGCATCCGGCAGGAAGAGTACGTATTATGTTGACATCAAGAAGGCCATCACCGACCCTGCCACACTTAAACTGATTGCAAACCGTATCGCTGGCATCATGAAGGAGCGACATATCTGTGCAGAGGCCATCGGTGGTGTTGCAGTGGGAGGTATTCCCCTTGCAACCGCAGTTTCACTGAGATCCCGCCTGCCTCTGGTGATTGTCAGGAAGTCATTGAAAGAATACGGCACTGGCGGGCGGTTTGTCGGGGATGTGGCAGGCAGGGAGTTGCTTATGCTTGAGGATGTGACCACCACCGGTGGTTCGGTGATTGAGGCCATTAAGGACCTGAGGGATGCGGGGTCGGTTGTGAATATGGTGATCACAGTAGTGGACAGGGAAGAAGGCGCATCAGTAGGACTGAAAGGCATGGACGTGGAATTGCTGCCACTTGTAATAGCAGCAGACCTACTAAATGGGTAAATAGGACTGGACAGGGTAAGACAGGATAAACAGGAGACTTTTTAATTTATTCTGGATGAAATAAATCATGGCAAAGAAGATTAACCACAGAGAACACCGAGGCACACAGAGCGTTATTGTTTCTCTGTGCACTCTGTGGTAATAAACCGTTCCAGGAAATAATAAAAAGTCTCATAAACAGGATAAAATAGTATAGAACGTGACGGAACAAGACGGGACAGGATAGAACATGCCAGATATATTCGAGATCATACACAAGGATTCTGCGGGCAGGATAGGACGCCTGGCCACACCTCACGGCACGGTTGAGACACCCACTATCATGCCTGTCATCAATCCCAATATCCGGACCATCCCGGCAAAAGAGATGCCGGGTTTTGGTGCACAGATGCTAATCACAAACTCATATATCATCTACCGCAACCGGGAACTAAAAGAGCAGGCACTATCGGCCGGGCTGCACAGCCTGCTGGAATTTGACGGCCCCATCATGACTGACAGTGGTTCATTCCAGTTGAGTGTGTATGGCGATATCGAAGTGGATAATGCACAGATAATCAAGTTCCAGCAGGATATCGGTACAGACATCGGCGTTCCACTGGATATTCCAACGCCGCCTTCTGCCGATCGGGATGTGGCAAAGAGTGAACTTACCATAACAAACCAGAGGCTCATGGAAGCCCTGGAACAAAACAATAACAGCTCCATGCTGCTTGCAGCTCCTGTACAGGGCGGCATTTTCAAGGACCTGCGCGAGCAGGCAGGCAGGGAACTGGGGAGGGCTGGTTTTGATATCTATCCCATAGGTGCGGTAGTACCGCTGATGGAATCATACCGCTATGCTGACCTGGTGGACGTGATAGTGAGTGCAAAGAAAGGGCTGCCCTCCTCGGTTCCCGTGCATCTTTTCGGTGCCGGGCATCCGATGGTGTTCGCACTGGCAGTAGCACTCGGCTGTGACCTGTTTGATTCCGCAGCCTATGCCCTGTATGCAAAGGACGGCAGGTACCTGACCGCAGAGGGCACTTACCATATCAAGGACATGGCATATCTTCCCTGTTCGTGTCCGGTATGCATCGGCCATACTGCTGGTGAGATCGCGGCCAGCCCTGACAGGCAGGAACTGCTGGCCCGCCATAATTTGTACGCTACATTTGCTGAGATAAGGCTGGTTAAGCAGGCACTACGTGAGGGCAACCTCTGGGAACTTGTAGAGAGGCGGGCCCGCATCCATCCAAGGATGCTTGACGGGCTGAAGCGGGCAGTAACATATGCTGACTGGATAGAGCAGTTCGACCCATCCTCAAAATCCACATACTTTTACTGTGGCCCGGAATCCACAAAAAGACCAGAGGTCACCCGTTGGAATACCAGGCTTGAGCGGCTGGAACTGGTGGGGACGGTATTAATACGACCCGGTGGGCGGGTCAGACATGAAACAGAATACGACAATGTATTGCACTTCAAGCCTCCGTTCGGCGCATACCCCCTGGAATTGAAAGAGACATATCCTTTTAATGCCGAGGTTGCAAATGTGCCAGACCACGAATCCCTGACCTGTGCCCTTGAGAACACTAAAAAGCTCATTGAGCATAACCCTGGTGCAGAGTTCACTTTCGTGTACCGGCAGTCCTGGGACCATCCCCTGATACAGGAGATATGCCGGATGGTAAGTCACAGCTGGTCGGTCTGACCTTACTTTTTCAACCTCAACCTGACCACGGCTGCAAACATCTGGGGTATTACTTTTTTCAGGTCAAGCTTTGAGCCTTCAATGTGGCGCCATTCCACAGGTACTTCTACTGTTGTATAGCCCATATCCCTGATGCGCCAGAGCAGTTCCACGTCAAAAGCATAATTGTGGGTCCGGATATCACCGGCCACCCGACGGGCTGCCTGTGCATTTAGTACCTTGCAACCGCACTGGGTATCCTTGTAGGGCAATCCGAACAACAGCCTGACCATTGCATTAAAACACCGGCTGGCAAGTACCCTGTGCGGGGGCTGGTGAGTGTGTATTACTGACCCAGGCAGGTACCGTGAGGAGATCACGCAGTCAATGCCATCCGGGACCATATCCACCATCTTACCCACATCATGGGGCGGGACGGCACAGTCGGCATCCACTACTGCAATAATACTTCCCCTGGCCCCGGAAATGCCGAGCAGTATGCCTCCACCTTTTCCAAGCCTGGCGGGATGGGATACTGACCTGACAGCAGGATGGTTTATGCTAAATCCTGCAACAAGTTCAGGGGTGCTGTCCGTGCAGCCGTCCATGACCACCAGTATCTCATGCGGGTTTTTTGAAAAGAAGCGGGATAGTTCTTGTAGTGTACCTAAAATGCGTTTTTCTTCGTTATAGGCAGGTATGACGATTGAGACCATGTCCTGCCCTTTTGTCACCGTCATCTGATAGGCACCAAAGAATTGTATGGTAGCCCGGCACGGATTCGAACCGAGGTCCGGGGATCCAGGGCCCCCAATGATTGACCGCTACACTACCGGGCTGCGACTATCTGAATATAACTTGTTACCTATAAGTCTAACGGATAAGCCAGTATCTCCGAATAACTTAATAACTTTCTTTAGTTTCATTTATTTCTCACCCGAACTCAATTTTCCATCAATCTAGGCCACATTCTTAATTTTATCATAACCTTTAAACATATCGGATATCCTGTGAGGAAAGTAGAAATACAACCACAAAATCATCTAGAAATAGAAGGTATCGAAGGATTTTTTGTTCGCAAAGTAACAAAATTCTGAAATAGTGCCAAAGTTGATTATCCAAAGATGAGGTAAGTTTCAAAGTGTTCATGTTAGATATGTACGAAGAGTGTGTAGCACGATCAAAGAATATATGATTAGATGTCCATTTCCATGACTCAACAACACGGAGGTGTAGGTTGATGGATCATCAGGGAGCCATCGATAGTATGTCCACATCTTTTCAAATATTTGTGAGTTGGGATAGAGGGGGCTATCTCATGTGGACATATTGTTCGGAGATACTGGAATAACCATAATATATTTATGTCAGTAATACTTTAAATGTGAAAATAATACTCAGAGTAATAATTATCAGAATAATACAGGAGAATCACTCAAATGCCCGGCAGATTCACTGAAGAACAAATACAGCGATATTTACGCAACATCATGCTCCCGGAAATAGGCAAAAAAGGCCAGCAAAAACTACTTGACTCAAAAGTGCTCTGCATCGGTGCCGGAGGTCTGGGTTCCCCGGTCATTCAGTACCTTGCCGCTGCCGGAGTAGGCACACTTGGCATCGTTGACGATGATGTGGTTGACTTAAGCAACCTGCAGCGCCAGGTCATACATGGCGGGAATGTGGATAAACCCAAAGTGGCTTCAGCAGCCGGATTCGTTGAGAAACTGAACCCAGACGTTAAGGTCGTACCCTATGAGACCCGGCTGGATGCCGGCAACATAATGGACATCATCAAGGATTATGATATAGTGGTCGACTGTTCTGATAATTTCGCCACAAGATATATGGTGAATGATGCCTGCGTGCTGACCAACACCCCCCTGTCACACGGCAGTATCTTCAGTTTCGAGGGGCAGGCCATAACAATTATCCCTGGGAAAGGACCATGCTACCGCTGCCTTTTCGAACATGCGCCACCCCCTGGTGTGGCCCCCTTAAGCCATGAAGTGGGAGTGATGGGTGTGCTGCCCGGTATCATTGGTGTCATCCAGGCCACCGAGGTAATAAAATACTTGCTTGGAATTGGTGAACTACTACTGGGCAGGATGATATATTACGATGCCCTGTACATGACCTTTGATGAGATCAAGATACGCAAAAACCCACAGTGTCCCGTGTGCGGTGAGGAGCCAAAGATCGACAGCATACAGGAAGAGATCTATTGTGGGTCATGCCGGATATAGAAAATACCCGAATGCACTACCCAATTGATTCTAAGAGATACAATAATATCAGATCAAGAAGAAAATGCTCCAACATTCACACTTCAACATTCACTATAGTTATATATATCCTATTCCACCTAAGCCCAGGTGAGATTAAATGCCTGGCAACTGGTACTCAACTGCATGTAAGCACTCAGTCAACTACTGTGGCTGGCTTGTAGGCGACCTTGAACGCTTTAAAAAGAAAAGCGAAGCCTCTGTCAGTCAGGAATTCATGGATAGCCTGAATTTTTGCGGATTTGATGTTGAACCCTACGAAACCCAAATACTGGCTATATCGGGTGCTTTAATCTCATTTATACTGCTCACTGTCGTGGACCTTGTATTTTTCAAGTTCATGGTATTCGACTCCACGACCATAATCTTCATGGTATTGACCACTGTGCTCATACCTTTAGCCCTGCTGCTTTATCTCAGCGAATATCCAAAGATCCATGCCAGGTTCGAAAAAATACACTCCTTGGGAGATATCCCTGAGATACTATCTTACGTTGTCATGAGCATGAAACTGGTATCGAACATGGAGCGGGCCATCTCCTTTGCAGCTGCCAATTCAGATAGGCCCCTGGCCCGGGACCTGCGTAAACTGATATGGGATATGCATGTGAGAGTATACACAGACATCGATGATGCCCTCATAGCCTTTGCCAATCAGTGGGGTAAGAACAGTGAGTACTTCAAGCGTGCACTGTATCTGGTTAAGAGCAGTACAAATGAGCCTGATGAAGCACAGCGAGTTATGACATTGAACAAGAGCCTGGATATTGTGCTGGAGGGTACCAGGCATATGATGGAAGGGTTTGCGGCCAGGCTTAAGACACCCACCTATGTATTGTACAGCATCTTTATTCTGATCCCGCTGGCACTGGTGGCGCTACTTCCTGCTGTGAGCATTGTGGGAGTGCGTATCAATGCTATTACCCTTATACTGCTCTATGACCTGATCCTGCCGCTGGCCACTTTTGCATATGCCGAGTATATATTGCTTCAGCGTCCTGCTGCCTTCTCGCCGCCAAATATACCGGATGAACACCCGCGCCTTGTAAACATCAGGAGTACCAGACGGAGTACAATGATATTATCAGTAACAGTAGCGGTATTGATTGGTGCATCCGGGTATATTTGGGTGCAACTGGGCAATCCGGGTGGCATTGTAAGTACAGGTGTGATGACCGGACTCGTACCTGTTTCGTTCCCTGTGATCTGGGGTGTCACAGCCCTGATATCCATATATGCATTCATGGTCTATGCACCATATAAAAGCATCAGAGATGAGATTAAAGAGATAGAGCGCCAGTTTGCAGATGCCCTGTTCGTGCTGGGACGCCGGATCAGCGAGGGGCGTTCCCCGGAATGGGCCTTCATGCAAACCGCCCAGACCATGAAGGGTACCGGCATTGGAGAAGCATTCCAGAACGTGGCGCATAACATCTCTTTTCTCAGGACAACGCTGGCAGGTGCAATCTTTGACCAGGAGTACGGTGCGTTTAAGAATATCTATTCAGAGCGGGTGCAAACCACTATGCGGCTGTTTACCGAGAGTGTATATAAAAGCCATGAGGCAGCAGGTGTTGCCATTGTAAAACTGGCAGACCACTTGAAAGAGCTGCAAGAGGTTGAGGATAACATTAAAAGCTCACTGTATGATGTGACCTCCACAATGAAAACAACGGCTATAATATTTGCCCCCCTGATCGCAGGTGTAACCCTGGCCCTTTCAGAGGTTATCCAGAAGATACTGCAAGATATTTCACACGAGTTTAGCAGGCTGCCTGATGATATCAGTATTTCATCTATCATGTCAGATGTGGGAGGTGGGATGGAACAGAGCATCCCACCTGATGTGTTCATGCTGGCAGTAGGATTTTATATTATCATACTGGTTGTTATCCTGATCAGGTTTGCAGGAGGTATCGAATACGGCGGGGATAAAGCACAATTCATGTATGAACTTGGAAAGGGGTTGCCTTTGTCGATTTTGGTCTTTACAATTTCCATGGTTGTGAGCAGGGTACTTTTCGCTTCAATTGTGTGAAAAAAATTGGGACAAGTTTTTACCCGGGTACAGTATCCATTTTAAATCAATTCGTAACACTTTTCAATAAAAACATGGATAACTTAGTTGCATATGGCTAAACGAAAATTGATTGTTGAAATTGATATAAACGACGATCGAATAAACGGCATCGAAGATCTTGAGCAGGAGATACTTGCCCAAGATATCTATGGACAAGTTGCCAGAAAGTATCTCGACAGTTTGCAGGGTTATATGGCACAATACGTGAATGCAAGAAAGGGAAGCAAAAATGTGCACATCAAAACACACCATTTTGAATTAAACTTTCAGGCAAGGAGAACACTCAATGAAATGGGGAAAAAGCAAATGTGGAATTTCTGATGATGTGTATTGTGCATAATATTGGGAAGATTGAGGGGTTTGTGAAAAGGGAAGATAAAAACTTGAAAGAAATACTGAAAAACGGGGTTCAGGGGGTAAATCAGTTCGTAGTGGGCACGAAAAATGTTGTAATTGGTGTTTTAAAACACGTTTTTGGTGAACTTTCGGTAAAATATGTGGATTTCCATGTAGGTATGCACAAAATTTAGGGATATTAAGATGTTAATTTCGTGTGTTGAAAATTCTCAGAAATTCAAGGTGTCGTAAAAAGTTGTTTTTGGGACAGCCTGTAAAGGGGCAATTTAAAGGATTGTTAAAATATCGAGTTGGTAATTACCTTGCGATTTACACGAAGACAAAATCTGAAGTATTGATCTTGCGAATCGGACACAGAAAGAACGTATATAAGTAAACAAACCCGCTTATTTTGCGGGTTTGTTACAGTACACATGGCACAACTCCATATACTCATATTCCTGCGCACGCCAGCGATCAGTACCTTCTAAATTTTCTATACTACCACGATCTCCCGGCCTCTGGACTCTGCCTTTATCTCTGGATTATAGTAGGAGTAGGCACTGCTGTCAGGTATTATAGCCTTTACAGGGAACTGTGCCTGCACCTGAAGATCGAACAAAAGTTCCTCACCTCCTGGCAGGTCATCCACATACAGGATGATCTTGCGGCCCGCTATCTCGTACCTGCTGATAAGACCATCCGTTTTTAATTCATTCAGTGTAGATACCACTGGAGCAAAGCCTGTAGGTACTGCCACATCCAGGATAAGCATGCCTGTTGAATTGGCTCTTCCAGTGTAGTTAACCCTTGCATGAACATCAACAATGTCGTTCACTGCCACATCCGTAGCATCGTACTCCACTTCGAATTCCAGGTCAGTGAATACGGGTTCAACAGGCAGTATCACATTGAACCGCTTGACAAGCTGGTAATTAATGTCGCCCTTGCCTGATATACTCAGTGTAATTAATTCTGCGGATCCAGGGATTTCCACAATCTGCAGCACATCATAGTTACCGGCATCCACGCTGACCTGTGTGATCTTCTTACCATCTGCCGTGACAGTTATCGTTGCATCCGTGTCCTTTGCCTGGGTGGCGGCTGCCGTCATCAGTGCCTTGAATGCCAATACCGTATCCTGGGTGCTGCCATATCCGCCCAGGCTGTTGCGCTGAGCAGATAGCCATTTCAGGACTTCATTGGCCCTGGCATCCCTGTGCTCGATAAGTACAAGTGCGCCGTATGCAGTCACTTCAACATTCTTGCTGGAAGGAGGCTGCCAGTACATTCCCCTGGGTTCCACACTTGGTTCCAGTTCCCAGTACATGCCGTTCTCATCCTGCTGTGCCAGATCCATAAGCATGTCAAGCGCATCATCTGCCCGGTCGCTGCCCATGCGTTCCAGTACCAGTGCAGCCAGTGCCAGTGCATAGGGGTCGTCCTGCTGGTCGTCAAGGTTATCCTCCAGGTATTCCTGTGCATTGTCAAGCGGGCCACTAGCTCTGCCGTATTCCAGCAGTGATAGTGCCGTGTAAGCACTTAGCGAGTACTTGCCGCTCATTCCACCTAAGATCTCCTGGTGGTGCACGAACCCTATCTGGTCCCAGGAACCATCCTGGTTCTGGTTAGACATGATCCAGTCAGCAGCCCCGTCCAGTACCGAATCATCTATGGTGGTCACATCCCTGGCACTACTGAAGGACTGGAGCACAAAAGCGGTAAGCCATAGGCTGCCTATAGGGTCGCTGTCCCCGAATGCCGAGAACGAACCGTCCCTGTGCTGGTAGGTCAGTTGACGCTGGTACCCGGTAATGATAAACATCTCGGCTTTGGCCTGTATCTCGGGATTGGTCTGGCCGGATGTTTTCAGGTATCGCAGTATCTCCACGTCCGGGGCGAAGAACATCATGTTCTGCTCACCGCAGCCGTAAGGCATACCCAGCAGGTCGTCCACGCCGCTGATGGATTGCGCCACCAGGGATGGGGTGAAGCTAAGCAGTATTTTCCCCGAATCGGCGACAATACCATGTGGCAGGACCGCATCCAGTATCACATCCTGGTCCTGAAGGATGCCGTTTATCACTATCTCACGTTGGGTCCCCTCAGGCTCAACGATGATCTCTTTCTTTACAGCATCAGCGCGGGACGTGGTCTGGCCTGTGATCTCTACCAGTTGTGTACCTACCTGTGTGGGCCTGATGGTGAAGCTGACAGGCTGCACACTGTTGGCAGGGACGCTTATCTGGCTGTTACTGCTGCCGATAATATCAAACCAGTTGGTGCCGGACAGTGTAACAGTCACCTGTTGTTCCTTATCCAGGTAATTATACACCTGTACAGTGACAGGGAACTCCTCTCCCCTTGTCACTGCATAGGGCAGGTCAGGGTCTACAAAGAAGTCCTGGAACACCTTCAGGCCGGTCTCTGCAATGCCAAAACCATCAGGGGATGAGGAAACTGCATGGAGTCTCCATGTTGTAATGGAATCAGGGGCGCTCAGGTCAACTTCTGCCATGCCGCTGTCATCGGTGATCAGTTCAGGCTCCCATACCCAGGTCTCTGGGAAGAATTGCCTGACCCGCTCCACTTCGGCCAGACCGCTATCGGATTCGGCCTGTGGCACCCCGGTAGCAGATTCTACTGGTCCCTCCATGGGAGCAGCGGCGTCCATGGCCTCTTCCACCATCATCACATCTCCAAAGAAACCACCTTTTCCCATCCCACCTTCTACTTCCGGTTCGTGTACCTGTTCAGGTACCTCAAGGTTAGGGGATTTAAGCACCTGCAGGCCAGCATCTTCGATAATATCCTGTGCACCCATTGGAACCGGGGTCCAGTACTGGGGATGTGCTTCGGCCTGGGGTTCCATGAACCGCTGCTCCAGTTCGTTAAATACTTGCTGGAGGTTCAACCTGCCCTCGCTTAGGGCGAACACTGATTCGTCCACTATGGAATATCCTATCATTGACCTGGAGCCTGCATCGAAATTCACACTCACATCGCCGCTGGGTTCAACTTCATCCTGGTCGAACGAAACCTGCAGGTCAACAGGTGCTTCCATTATCACGTCAAATGGCAGGGTGTCTGCCGATACTTCGCTGTTGGGATTGATGATGTATGCCACAACTTTTGCTTTTGGGCTCATCTGGGGTGTGACTGTAAGGCTGATGTTGCGCTCACTGCTTGTGGCAGAGAATACTGTCCTGCCGCCAGCTACGATATCATAATAGACAGTACCCGGGTTGGTACTGTAAACAATGAAACTGATGGTATCTCCAACTTTAGGGGTGCCGCCGCCATCCTGTACCAGGTGCAGGAAACTGCCGCTTGGCGAATAAACGGCACCAAGGTTCATGCTCTGGGATGCATCGCCGGAACTGGCTTGGATATTTGCGCTCCGGACATCTTCAGGTGCCTGGAATTCGGCAAGTGCTACACCGTTACTGGTGGTCACGGTGGAGGACTGGGTCTGGTAATTGTAGTTCGTATCTACAAATTCAAGCTCTATCTCTACTTCCTGTTCCAGGGGTTCTCCGTCAGGGGTTTCGGTAACAATCAATATATTAAAGGGCATGCCTGGCTTGACCAGCCTGGATTCGGGTATGATCTGGAGTACTACAGGTGATTCTGTGATCTTTAACAGTTTGGTAGTGGTTTCGGTGTGGTTCCCGGTATCTGTCACCGAGATGTTCAGGGTCAGGCTGCCCATTCCCCCGGCACCGTAGGTGCCGGCTACCCATCCGGCTTCCGGCAGTTCGAATTCTGCGGACCCGTCTTCCAGGTCCACTTCATATGTGGCATATTCCTCCCACACTCCAACGTATCTGGAGGCAACTACACTGACCCTGCCTTCCACTTGCTTGCCAAAGAAGTAGTTTGCATCTACTGTGCCGGTGATGGGGTCATCCACCAGGAACCAGTTCCTGGGTGTGGTCACATCGACCTGGAACTTGGGAAGTACGTATTTCTCGACCCTCAGGTCAAGCTGGGTCTTGGCCTGGCCCATTTCGGCTTTGACCTTCCAGGTACCGAGGTTCACTTCGCTTGCAAGGGGCATGTCAAAGGATGCTACGCCGTATTCGTTGGTGTCCAGGGTCTCCTTGAATATCTTGATGCCTTTGGCATCCGATATTTCAATTATGCACTGGCATGATACTGGTATTAGGTTGTTGTTCAGGGACAGGATGCGCCCGTGGATGGTCTGGCCGGGTTTGTAGATGGGCTTGTCAGTCTCAAGGAACAGGGCGCTGCTGTTTGCGATCCTGACACTGCCGTTGAAGGTGGCATTGGAACCTGCGGGCTGTGCCACCAGAGTGTAGGTACCCTGCTCAAGTTCTGGCACGTCAAAGGTTGCCACAGCATGACCTGTGGGACCGGTTGAGCCCTTTGTGAGTGTGGTCGCCACTCCGGCAGCGTCCACGAGCATGAAGCTGATACTCTGCTCTACAGGTGCGCCTTTGTCTGTGGCTGCTATGGTGACGGCTGATTCGCCGCCTGTGAACATTACGCGAGGGGCCAGGATGAGCAGGTCGCTGCCTGTGTAGGTGGCTGTTGGGTCGTATGGATGGGCGGGCTGGTTGATGAGGTTTGAAATGGGTTGGGTGATGGTGGGGAAGACCAGCAGCAGTATGAGGGAGATGGCTAACAGGGATATTATTATTGGGGCGAGCTTGTTTGAGTTCATGGTAATTACTCCGGATGGGGAAAGGGTTGTTAAATGGAATATTGGTGGGGGACTTTATAAATATTGTTTAGACTTCAAATTGGTTCGTAGTTATAAATGATAAATCCTAATCACAAAACCCCCACCGCTCTCCTGAAGCTTCGTTCGGTAGCTTCATTATCCAGGCCGCCGCATGTCTGGCACTGTTAAGCAAATAAAAATAATCCAATCAAACCAGCGTCAAATCCCCAAATCCCTCAAAGTGCTTCCTGTTAAAAGTAAACAACTTAAATCCCCTATTAATGGCAACCGCCGCAATCATGGTATCAAACCTGGGAACCTTTTTCCCCTTCTTCTCTGTTTCGACTTCGAGTTTTGAGGAAAGAACTGCATCATCCTTTGTGAACTCAACAACATCAAGCACCAGTATCCTTTCGAGTTTTGCACGGTCGGTATATTTATACAGACCGTACAGGATCTCATGCAGATTCAAAGAGGTAGTGGTGATATCTTCTCCAGTCTTCTCTATCTTCTTCAGTGCCTTATCACCTTTTTCCGAATTCCTGTCAAATATCTCGATAAGGACATCGGTATCCACAAGGATCAATATCGTATCTCCTCTCTTTTTTCAGACAGCTCTTTCAACAGGGCATCTTTGTCTTTGACCTCAACAAAACCACGAAGTTCTTTTAATTTATCCAGATTCCGCCTGGATATTACCATCCTCTCAAAAAAATTACTAAAACTCTCCCTGGTTCCCTTAATGGACAGGAGCATCCTGTAAACATCTTCCCGGATAGTGATTGTTTTGGTTGTCATAGTTAAACATATGTTTGAACATATATTTATGGATTCCTGATAAATAGATCATATCCATATACGCCCGAAATTAAAAATATGTGGAATTATAGTTAAATCTATTTCCAACACATTTCAAGAAAACTCCACCTGTTCCACATACAGGTTCCTGTCCTCTCCCCAGAGGATATTTAAATCATTTGTCATAGTAACCCTTAGGGTATGTTTACCTTCACTAAGCAGTACATCCCCGAAAGGCACATCTATTCTTGACCCACCGGCCACTTCTATTTCATCCAGAACCACACCATCGATCTCGATCTTGCCGATTGCCCATTCCTCTGGCCTTGTGAGCCAGTGGGCTTCCGTGGCCCATCCGGTCAGGGTTACACTATAAGAAGTGTTGTGTTCAATCCAAAACCGGGCTGCCAGTTCCGAGTCAGGATCAGTTTTTTTTGATGAATTTATCCATTCATTAAATTCTATTACCAGAGGCGGCGGTGTGAATGCAACTTCGCTTGTTCCGTTATGGAGTCCAGGGGACTGTGCTGTGACCACACCCAGACCCAGTTCTCCTGAAGTCAGCATCACGCTGCCGCTGCCGTGTGCATTAGTAACCACCTGCGCGGCACTGAGGTTGCCCCTGCTGCTGGTCAGGTTTACAGTCCTTCCCATTTCCTGTACCCACCGACCCTGGCTGTCGACCAACTGTACCGTGACACTGCCTTCAGTAACATCATCAGCAGGGAAAGAATCCGGATTTACCGATACAAACAAGCCATGGGGCAGCCCGCCATCATTATCAGGATTTATGTATACATCAAGATTATCACTCAGGTGTGAAAGTGTGTATGTAGTGCCCCTGTCATAGACCAGTTCAAAAGTCACAGACTGGCTGCCGCCTGTGAGCACAAACGCCTGCCCCAGTCCGTCCACTACACTGGGAGACCAGCGGCCGTCTACCAGTTCGCCTTCGCGAATGTGGATAGAATCCTTGAGTTTAACCAACCTCTTGCCGTCGCCCCTCAACTTATAGTAGATCACGTCACCGTTATCTGTCACCAGACCCGGCGGTGTATCGGTCAGAATGCCATTGTTGTCAGGGTCAGGGTCTGCCCCGAATGACAGGTATTCCAGGCGCTCAGGCAGCACTAGGTCAAAGCTCCTGGTATTGCCGGTGGCAGTGTACGGGTCTGACAGGTCCCTGGCATATCCTGACTGCATAAGTTCAATACCGGATTTAACCTCCCCCAGCTGACGCTCCATTAAAGCGCCATCCATTGGCGGTCCTGCATTCTTCAGGCCAATTGCCGCAAGTGCAATGATAATTCCAACCAGGGCCAGGTAGACTACCAGTTTTAGTGGAATAGTATCAATACCATTTTCATCTTTCCACAAATTAACACCAGAGTTCGAAAGAAGAGGACAAAGCATTTATCTTTTGATGTTTTAGATTGCCCACAGGTTGAGTCCATGGAAAAAACAGATGTTTACGGAAGGATAGAGTCATTTGACCAGAGCGTACGAAGTATCGATAGGCGATTGCGTGCAGTTGAGCGGAGATTGTCAACCAGTAAGGATGATTACATCAAGACTGCTCAGGAATTATCTGGAAATATCCCGTGGACAGACCCTGATATAGATGATCTGTGGGCTGAATTCAAGGATCTACAAGCTGAATTCAAAGAGCTGCATGATGTCATTGAAAAACTGACAAGCGACCTTGTCGCAATAAAGTCGGACGAACTTACAGAGCTTAACAGTTCCGTGGATGCTCTGCGGCAGGAATTACAGGCTGCCAGTAGCAGGATCGAAGAACTGGGTGGACATCAGACGAGCCTGAAGAAAGACACATCTGCCTCAGTGGAATCGATAAACAATGCGCACAACTCCCAGATCGAAACGCTCAGGAAAGAACTGAAAGACACGAGAAAGAGATTACAGCGCCAGGAAAATATGGACAAGATAACCATAGGCAATATCAATGTACCTGTAGAACTTTCAGGTATAGTTGCATCCATTGCACTTATTATAACAGGCTATCTTGTCTGGGCCGACAGGTGGGACATCATACGGTCCACGTATTATCCTACCGGGCTGGCAATACTGTTCGCTTCTGCTGTGATCGCAAAGTTCATAATGACCAACAGGCAGTCCGACACTTCATAGATGAAGCGTTAACTATCTACCACTTTTAGTGCAAAATCGTTCTTGTAATCAACAAAACCACTAGCTTTAGCTGACAGTTTCAGGTATCCTTCACCTGAAACACTGAAAGAAGATGTATCAATATTGACCAGGGCATTTCCGTTACTATCAGTAATACCTGAAGCAGAAGTATGTAAACCATAGAAAACGACAGTTGCGCCCACCACAGGCCCGCCATCTACATCAATTACACGGATAGTGACGTTCTTAGTACCGTTGTTGACATGTAACACACTACTTGTTGTGATGTTATCAATACCGGTGATATCGGCATGCATGGTCTTTGGCACCAGGCTCATGTCACCAATGAAAATTATCATGGCAGCAAGCCCGGCCATTCCGACGATAGTAAGCACTACCATCCTCATGGGCAGACCCACGGTAGCTGTCTCGTCGCTGAACATACCTAAGTGATCAATATTGCAGATTCATCTGTGTAATCATAAAAACCATTGGCTTTTGCTACCAGTTTAAGGTCTATGGAGTCCTGGTTCAGACGTATGAAAACATTAGATACAGTAACAGTAGCCTGTCCTGTTGCATCTGTCTTGTCAGAACCAAAACCGCCTCCGCCTGATATTATTACACTAGCCCCATTTATCAGGTTATTGTCACTGTCATACACTTTTACAACAACTGTCACATTAGTGCTTTTACCATTGTCGATATCACCGGTGATACCATCCATAGCATTGACCGATACCACTTCTACTATCAGATTTTTTTTTGACTCAGGAATAATAGCCAGGAGGGCGGCCAGGGCAACCATTCCTACTACCAACATAACCACGATATTGATAGGTAGTTCCATACCATGTTCGTTTTGAATTAAAGGCCTATTAGCTTTACTCATCATATTCACCATGCCTGCACAATTGCACAACATATATAAATATCAATATATATAAATATTATTATATGAGCTAATGCTAATTTTTTTAGTTCCTTTAATGCTGGGATTGTGATCCTGAATGGACCTGTTTTTAGACTTTAATGTCTTTGCTATATTATTGTAACCTCTTATTAGTTTACTATAAGTTTTATTAAGGACAAATAATAAATTTGGTTATCTAAAAATGATCAAATTATGGGACTATAAGAAGAGTTTTCAGCATAATCGATATACTCTACCTAATAGTATGAGGTTAATGCTCGCAATAACATTATTCCTCCTCCTTACAGCCCCGGCAAGTGCAATCAACTTAGAGGAAGGCGTGACAATCCCCATCATAGCAGCATATTCCACTATGGAAGGGGAGAGCGGTGTACTGATAAATGCCACAGTCATCGTCACTGAGGGCAATGGTCATGTGTTCGTGGATACCCAGCCGTACACACAGGTAGACCTGCAGGGTTCGGCCAGGATGGCTACACTCGTAGCATCGGACATTACAGGAATAGACCCGACCAGACACGACTTTTATTTCATAATCGAAGTGACCTCACCCATCATCAGCGGCCCCTCTGCCGGTGCCGCCCTCACCGTGGCTGCCATAGCCGACATAGAGAACTGGCAGCTGAATGATGGCGTGGTAATAACAGGAATGATCAATCCTGACGGAAGTATCGGGCCGGTAGGCGGCCTCCCGTATAAACTTGATGCTGCTGCACAGCACGGCACGTCCCTGTTCATCGTACCAGAGGGCCAGGTCAATGTAGTAATTACAGAAAACACTATTGTGCGCAAAGGGGATATCGTAGCCGTAGAAGAAAAGACCATTGAAGTAGACCTGGTAGAACGTGGCCAGGAACACAACGTGGAAGTAGTAGAAGCAATAACCATCAAGGACGCAGTGGAACATTTCACCGGCCATGAGATACACAGGTCTGAACCGCCTATAGGCGTATGGTCAGCAGAATACCTGGACGTGCTGCGCCCGCTGGGCAGGAATGTACTGGATGAGGCAAACCAATTATACCTTGTGGCAGTGAATGAGACCACACAGTTCTCCAGCACTCTTGAGATGCAAAAAGTACTGCTGGACAGGGGTCAGGAGCAATATGATGAGCAGCAATACTATGCGGCCACCAATACTGGCCTACTGGTCCTGAATAACCTGAAGTTCATACTTTGGTGGGAGGAATATTCCAATACCAAAGACCAAGACGAATATCTTGATCATCTTTACCAGACCGTAAGCCTGGAAGTCAACCAAAGCCGCCAGGAGGTGGAGCGGTTCAAAGAGGAAGGGGTGAAGGACGTGGATGGAGTGGGTGCTGCCGAGATAAGGGTCGTAATGGCAGAACAGTTGCTTGAGGATGCACGCTCAACCGAAACTGAGACTGATTATGTTAAGACCCTGGCACTGGCATCCATGAGGGCCGAAACCGTACAGTGGTGGCTTTCACTAGTGAATACGGACCACACAACCGACGAAGGCATGTTGAAAGACAGGGCCGGATGGTACGTGGGAACAGCATCATCGGTAGTTACATACGCACGGACCATTATCAGTGAGTCCGATAGCCTGCACGGGTTCTCCAGACTGCTGGATGAGGCAGATGTATCCCTTGACAGAGCAGTAATAGAATATGAAAGGGGTTATTACAGTGGTGCCATATATGATTCGCTACGGGCTTATGTGCAGGCCAGTACTGCCATCAGCTTGATGGGATATTCTGATGTGGGTACAAAGATACAGCGCAGTGCTGATGCCGCAAGGGTATCTATTGAAGAGTCAAGGAATGCGGGTATCGAGCCGGTCCTTGCAGTAAGTGCATACGAGTATGCGGATTCGCTGGAGACGCCCAGCCAGCAGATTGTGGAATATAACTATGCCAGGGTGCTGGCCAAGACTACATTGCAATTGACCACAGCTTCTAACGTTAGCCATAGCGTAGTATCTGCAACGCCCATTCCACTGAAGACCGTTTGCCCGACACAAATCCCCACCCCTACCCCCGCCCCTGCCCCCACCCCTACTCCTCAAGTACCTGCAGAGGATGGCCTGGATGTGCCTGGTTTTCCAATACTTTCCGGGATATTGGCAGTTTTTGCGATAGCGGTACTACTTAGAAGGTAGCGGGTGCAGGGTTAAGTGCATGAATGAATGTTTTATTTTATGTAGTTTTGTGTAATGAAAAACACAAAATTATATATATTCATGTAACCAACTACAAACTATGAATGAATCGCAGATAATACAGACACTGTCGGGCTGGAATTTCTGGGACAGACAACTACCCACAGGAAAGCCAAGAGTCTATTGCAAAACAGCCCGGAGGTACATAAAATCAAAATCAAACAAAATAGTTGTAATCTCGGGCATAAGGCGTTCAGGAAAGACCACACTTGCAAGACAAACAGTTAAAACCATGCTTGACAAAGGTCTTGATGTAAAAAACACCCTGATAATCAACTTTGAAGAACCCGCATTTGCCGAAACCCTGAACCTTAATCTCTTGACAAAAGTATACGAATCTTACAGGAATATTCTTGAACCAGACAGGACACCGATAATTGTTTTCGATGAAATTCAGGAAATACCCAAGTGGGAGAAGTTTGTAAGAAGCCTGCAGGAAAAAAACGAAGCAAAGCTCATTGTCACAGGTTCTTCATCAGCCCTGCTGAGCGGGGAATTTGCAACAGTGCTGACCGGAAGGACTGTTGAGATAAATATGCACCCCCTTTCTTTTAGTGAATATCTCGCATTTTTTGACATGGAATTCAAGACAAAGGCAGACCTCATACTGAAAAAAAACCAGGTCTTGAAAATGCTCAGGCAGTACATGGAATTCGGCGGCTTTCCCGAAATTGCCCTTGAGACAGATGATGTCCTGAAATCCGAGATTACACGAAAAATCTACGATGACATACTGTTCAAGGACATAGTAAAACGGTGGTCAATAAAAAACATAGGCAAACTTGAAACTGTGAGCAGGTATTACACATCAAACATATCATCACCCATAACGTTCAATAGGATATCTAAATTCCTGAATATTCCAGTAAAAACAGTAGAGATATATTCAAAGTATATTGAAAAATCAGATCTGATATTCTTTGTAAAACGTTTTTCATTTTCAGTTAAGGAACAGGAAAATTCCCCGCGGAAAGTATATTCCATAGACACAGGTATCGTAAACTCAACAGGTTTCAGGTTCCGGGAAAATCATGGTCATTTAATGGAAAATATTGTTGCAGTTCACCTGAAGATAAAGAAATTCCTTGAAAACCCGTTAATGGATTTTTATTATTACAAGGATTACAGCCAGAACGAGGTTGATTTTGTTGTTAAGGACGGCCTCAAAGTCAGCCAGCTTATACAGGTATGCTATGATATTGAAAATCCTGACACTAAAGAGCGCGAACTAAAGGCTCTGATAAAAGCATCCAGGGAATTAAAGTGTGATGATCTTGTCGTAATAACATGGGATTATGAAGCAAATGAAGTATTCAAAAGTAAGAATATTTCATACACCCCTCTCTGGAAGTGGCTGCTGAGTTGAGAATGGAACTGGCAGCCCCACCCTATATGCACAGACCATGCAACCCCGTATCAGTGTAGATCTGTGTGAATCAGTGTCCGGGCATATCCTGACCTGCATAAAAATCATCCAGATCGAAAACCATAAACCCTTTCTTCCTAAGTGCATCCTTTCCCTCGATCCTTTTTGCAACAAGGCAGAAGTACTCCCTTTGCATCTCATTGTTCAACAGGACAAAACCAGATTTACCCTTCAGGTCGTTAAGGATATCAAGCGCATTTTTCTCACTGAGACTCTTCCATTTGCATTCTATAAAAGCGATATCCCCTGTATCATCATTTAAGGCAACTATATCTATCTCATACGTGTTCTGCCCCTTTGGAGCACCTTTTATCTTTCCCCATTGCCTGCCAATCCTGTTGAACGAGAACGGTAATTTAACACCTGTATACTGGCTTTTTAACAGGTCTTTCACGATATTTTCAAATTCACCACCTACAAATATATTAAGATCATTTTCAATAATTTTGAGTAATTTTTTGGTATTTCCTGATTCAATCTCAGTCTTGTTAGGGTAGATATACCTAAAATAGAACCTGAAAAAGTTATCTTTGATATAATACCGTGTTTTCTTACTGCCAATCTTTTCAGTCACAGGGTATTCTTTGTCAATAAGTTCAAGTTTCATCAGGGTTCCCACATATTTAGGAAGGTCTTTTTGTTGGATCTTTGAATGATCAGATATTTCAACAAGCCGTGTCCTGCCCTTTGCAATGGCTTCGAATATGGAGATATACAGGTAGTATTCTTTCAATTCTTCTTTCAATAATGTCTCCACTTCTTCGTGCAGGAATTCGCCTTTTGCCAGTATATGTTCATCTATATTCTCAATTGCTGATCTTTCAGGGTCAAACTTAAGTATATATAGCGGCACCCCGCCAAGGATGCTGTAAAATTCAATACCCTTTGTTATATCAATTTGTTCATGGAACTGGGACACATGGTATGCTTTTAAGGGTTCAAGCATCCACTGGCCTGTCCGCCTTCCGTATAATGGCGATTTTTGTGCGAGTGTACTTTCTACCATCATCGAAACAGATGAACCACAAAGAATAAGCATTATGTCTTTACCCTTCAGGTATTCGTCCCATATGACCTGGAAGACGGATGGTATTGTATCATCCCGTTCTATGAAATATGAAAATTCGTCTATGACAATTATATATTTTTCATCACCCACCTGACGCACAAGGTATTTTGAAAGGTCATAGAAGTTCTCAACTCGTGGTGTTATGTCGTTAAAATGGTCTGCTGCTTTCTCTGCGAACGTTTCAAGGTTCAGTAATGTACCCCTTTTGTCAGCAAGGAAATAAATGGAGTTTTTGTCCTTGCAGAACTGCTTTATCAATTCGGTTTTTCCGACACGTCTTCTGCCGTAGAGGATTATGAATTGCGACCCTTGTGAATTGTATTTTTTTTTAAGGAAATCAATTTCTACGTTCCTGTTAATAAACCGGTTCATAAAGATTATCTTGTATGTCCGGTTATTTATGTGTTGTGCTTTAATACAAAGTTTTTCTGGTATATTTCCCTCGGTCCAGGCATTAAAGTAATTCTCCTGAATTTATTGTAATTTGCGGCAGGAGAAGGGTTAGAAAAACTGAACCCATGTTAAAATTCCTGGAAAAGAACAAAAAGTCATGATTACTTTTCTTAAGATTATCTCTAATCAGCCATCATAAACTCATCAATTCTCATCTGTCCGCACCTCTTCATCACCCCTATCCAAATCAAAAGTCTGCAATTTTTGGGCGATAGTTTTCCCATCAGGCAAGATGTTCTTATAACTCTCAGGCAGGGCGGGGCTGATGCTATACGTAGATACACCGATGGGATGAACTGATGTCTTCAGGGCGTATTCCACAATTGTGCGCTTTTTATTTTTGCAGATAATAATGCCAATAGCGTCGTTTTCCGTAGGTAATTTCACAGTGTCATTCAGCAGATTAAGATAAAACTCCATTTTACCCTTGTATTCGGGTTTGAAATCACCTATCTTAAGCTCTATGGCCACAAGGCATTGCAGCTCGCGGTGGAAAAGCAACAGGTCAATAAAAAAATCTTCATCATCAACAGTCAACCTGAACTGATTGCCCAGAAACGCAAAACTGTACCCCATCTCACAAAGGAAGTTCTGGATGTTTTTTATAAGGGCATGCTCAAGCTGGCGTTCGGAGTGTTCATCAGCCAGTTCCATAAAATCAAATGTATAATGGTCTTTCACTGCCAGTTTCGCCTGGTTCTTAATGGTGTACGGCACAGTCTGGTCGAAATTGGTTTGATTGAGCAGATACTTTTCAAATGATTTGTTTTCAATTTGATGAATAAGCACTTTCTTGGTCCAGCCGAATTTTTTTGTAGCTATGATATAAAATCGGCGCTCCTGTATGTCTTTACATTTGCTTATTATTAGAATATGTTTTGTCCAGCTTATTTCTCCAACCAGTGGTTGGAGAATTTCATTGCCCTGATATTCCATGTAGAATTGGGACATATACCATAGATTTGTAGCTGAAAATCCACTAACGTTGGGAAACTCTGCCTGAAGGTCTTTTGCAAGATTTTCTACCACAGATTTCCCCCACCCGGTTTGCTGTTGCTTTTCTAGAATTGACTTTCCTATATCCCAGTACAGTTGAATTAACTCTACATTGACTGCCTTTAGTGCTTCATATTGCGACTGGCAGATTCTGTTTTTAATGTCTTTTAAGAACGCCTAATATCCAGATGTTGTAATCATAATTTCAACTCGGTCTTATCTAAATTGCCCATAAACCCTACTTCTTTTATCCAGTTTGAAAAACAGGATTATGTCATCTTCTGGAATTATCCTATAAAGCACCCTGAAATCTCCAATTCTAATCCTGTAAACATCCTTTTCCCCTTTCAATTTCTTAACATCTGAAGGAAATGGATCATTCCCAAGTTCCTTTATTTAGCATGAAAGTACCCTTGGGTTCTTTCATCTTTTTGTGCATGTTATTCGAAGAATTTCATGTAGGTTTTCTTAAAAATTCTTTATTTGTTGCCTTTCTCTTATTTTTATAGGAACTTCAGGGCCTTTGTTCCAAATTCTATCTTCATAACTCAAGAATCCTTTCAGCATCCTTTAGAGATGTTGTTTTGCCTGTAGCATACTCTTCCATAGCTTCGTTTAAATCTGCTCTCTCATCGTCGTTTAATAGGAGCACATATCCAGGTAACATCTCTTTCATATTCTCCACTCTTCCATTTAATTTATCCATATGATGTTTCAAGAAAAGTAATTCTTCTAACTTTTTATCGATGGTTCTCAATATTTGAGGAATTTCGCCACTCATGATTTCTTCCACCTCAAAAGATATGTTACTACCAAAAGCCTTGTGATTGCGAATACAGCTTCCAATCCGGGAGTCATTTTTTCTGGAACTGTAGGGTTAGGATCTTCCTGATATTTCAAGCCATCCGCATCCAGATCAACGCTGATGGGATTCGTACTTATCGTTCTTTACTTCTCATCGCTCCATCCGTCTCCGTCAGAATCTATATCAACTGGAACTTCTTCAGTTGGTTTATTTAGCATGAAAGTACCCTTGGGTTCTTTCATTTTTTGAGCATGTCATTCGAAGAATTTCATGTACGTTTTCTGTTTGCATTCCTTCGTAATGCTCTTTGATTTCATCTTCTTCATCTTTTTATTTTCTTGCTATTTAAGTCAACGACCCCAGACGTCGCTTTGCTCTATCTGGGGAATCTGGAGGATGCTCAATAATTTTATTAAAATCTGAATAATTTATATTAAAAGTTCTTGAAAAGGAATACATTCTGGAATATTTAGATTTGAAGTAACTGATGCAATTGTAGACGGTAAAGCTTGACCATTAGGATTTTTAAATTCTTGTGCGATTGTTCTTAGGCGTATAAAATCACCGTCTTGAATAGTAAGTTCTTGTACAAAAACAACTGAACTTACTTTTTCTTTGTCTCTTAAATGAAAATCAACATCATTTTGGAGTGATTTTATATCAATTTGGTGATCTTGCGATAATTCTATAAATATAATTCCTAATTCACCATATTCTTCGATTTGACTCGAAGCTTTATACAAATTATCTCTCACGTCTGAGCTTCCTTTACCTTTTTTCTTACATTCAACTACTGCAGATTCACCATTTGAAATTATTTTAAACTCGGGAGTTTTAGCATCTTTTCTTTTTATAAATTCAACTTGGCAGTCTTTTCTTTCATAATAGCTAGCACATTTAAGTTCAAAATTGGTCTTTTCGAACCCAAATTGACGTAATTCCTTTATTTTTTCAAATATATTGTTTGAATCATCCGGCCTCCATAATTTTTCAAGATAATGAGCTATACTTATCACTCTAATATAATTCTCTGGTAATCCACTCCATAATGCTTCAGAAAGCGGATGAACATCCTCACTTTTAACTAGACGTTTATATTCACTATTTTTTATTTTTGTACCTGGAGCAAATTGCTTTAGAACCTTTTCATACCAATCTTTTCCCATCACTCTATGAATTATCCGAAGAGATATATCCAATTCAATTAAGTTAAATCTCTTTCCATAATCCTTAATTTGTTCATTTCTTCTGATTACCTCTTCAACTTCATATTTTTCAATTAATTTTATTTCACGGGCATTTAATAAAGTCGCATATCGTGAACTATCTATGCAAAATGCTAAAGCACAGATTATTACAGATTTTGATTTATCGATTTTCACAAAAATACTCTGGATAAATGAATGATTCTTAGGATTTTCTATTGATACGATGTTTGTTTGATCAAAATTGACTTTCAAAGGTATCAACTCTTTAAATATAAATTTGCTATTTTGATTACTTATTCTCATCATTAATCCGAATTTGTCAGCTAGTTTTTTCAATATCTCAATCGGTTGCAATTCATCAATTCGATCTATAAAATCAGGATATATTTTCAAAGCAAAATCCACAAAAGTAGTGCCTTCTTTAAGTTCACGAGTTGCAATTAATAAATAAGGCTTACTTTCCATTTTCACCATATGTTTCAGATAAAAAAGAACCTTAAAATCATCGCTTGAGGAAACACCAACTAGAGAACGTTCAATCTGAGACAGATTTAGTAGTTCTTTCTTATCAGGTTTTTTTAAGGCTTCATAAACATCATGGTTTGAAATATTGAATTTTCTTTTTGATTCATTATTAAATAAATCAGTGAATTGTATTTTCATTTACACCATTCTGAGTTCTAAAACATATAATTTAAACTTTATTGGTAGCAATTCAACCTACCAATTAAGCTACACTTATTACCAGGCGACCGCGTCGATATCATTTTGATAAACCTTCAGGTACTTTTCAATACTTCTGTACCCAATTGAAATAAAACCATCGAATTTATTTTTTTATCTAATCTATGCCTTAGTATTCGCCATCCCCTCTGTAGAAAAAACCACAAAACACCCCCTAGCCCAACCCCTTCCTCATCTCCTCCTCACCCTTCGCCTAACCAGCGAATCCCTTGCCGCGATCTCCTCAAGCACAGCCTCAAACCCCTCATCCGGCCCCAGCAGCCTGTCAAGATACACCCCAGTAACACCTACCTTCGCCCGCCTGTTCAATACCCTGATCCTCTCCTCAACAATATCCTGTCCCACCCCCATCTTCCTGGCTACCGAACCAGGCGGCAGGTCTGACAGGGGCGTTTCAACATGCCCCTCCGGCATCGGTTCAATCAACATCAGTTGTTTATCCACACCAGGAACACGATTATTGACCACATCTTCCAGCCCATCCGGCCCCAGTTGTCCACCAAAAGCATAAAAATCCAGTTCCCTAACAGTGGGCTCAACCAGCGGGAACGTGACCATAGTATTTCCTGGCAGGTAGATATGGGCCTTGGCAAGCCCACCCGGCGTGGCCTGTACCAGCTTCCTGCCAGTGATGCCATGTTCATCCAGCGCCAGTTCCACCATGAACGACCTGACAACCCCCGGAATAATGATATCGATATCGCTGCCTTGTGACACATCACCCCTGGCAAGACTGCCGTATACAAAGCTTTCAAATCCCGCATTCTGCAGGGAATACATCACACCGGCCGCCATTTGCCTGAGATCTTCCAGCAGTTCCCACTGCCCTTCCTCATAAGTGACAGTTCTTAGATGTCCCATGGTTGCGGTCTTACGGCGCATTCAATACCCAGGATTGCTTCCAATCCTTATAAAACACAAAGTCTAAAATGTAAAGCCCCAATAATACAGGCATGAAAATCATCTCAGTGACAGGTTACAAAAAATCCGGCAAGACCACCCTGGTTGAACAACTTGTACGGGAACTGGCCAAACGTGGCAGTGTTGGGACGGTAAAACATATGCCTGGTCATGACCTGAACCCCAGTGGCACAGATACACGACGGCACATGGATGCCGGTGCCAGGGCAGTACTGGGTGTAACCCAGTCAGGCACAGCAAAATTCATCCCTGGAACCGACCTTGGGAATGCCCTTGATGAACTGGCCAACAGCGGCATGGACTATGCAGTGGTCGAGGGGTTCAAGGACAGCCGCCTGCCAAAGATCGTACTGGGAGACCTGGAATTGCCGGATGAGGTGGCAAGGCTGTATAGTGCCTTTGACCTGGCAGATGAAGTACTTACAAACCTGCTAGACATTATAGATCAGCAGCTTGAATACCATACCCTGGACTCCCTCATAACAAAAGTGCGGCAGAACTCCAGGATCGCAGAAGCAGGAGCAATCGGAAGTTTTACAGGAATTGTAAGGGAAAAGACAGGGGACGTGGAAACAAAAAGCCTGGAATTCGAATCCTACGAAGAGGCAACTGGCAATAAGATCAGCCTCATCGAAAACGACCTGAAAGCATGTGAAGGCATCCTGGATGTCAGGATACATCACCGCGTGGGCAGGATAGAAGCAGGGCAGGATATCGTATATATCGTAGTTGCAGCCTCGCACAGGCAGCAGCTCTTCCAGGCCCTGTCAGATGCCATAGAGCGGGTGAAGGCAGAGGTTCCCATCTGGAAAAAGGAATACACAACCACAGGCGAGTTCTGGGTGCAGGACCACTCATAAAAAGATTTTTAATCTTAAATACCTTTATGGAGATGTGAAAAAATATGACATTATTTGGTACCAATGGAGTAAGAGGGATAGCAAATTCTGAAATGACACCCGATATGGCCCTGGACCTGGGACAGAGCCTGGGTACATATATGCACAGGCACAGCCTTGGCAGCAGGGTGGCAGTGGGCAGGGATACCCGCATCTCAGGGAACATGCTTAAGTCAGCTGCAATAGCGGGACTGCTGTCCACGGGCTTGGAAGTGGTGGATATAGATATACTGCCCACACCTGCGCTGCAGTATTATGTACGTGATAACGCAGATGCGGGTATAATGATAACTGCATCCCACAATCCAAGGGAATACAACGGCCTGAAGATAGTGGCAGGTGACGGTACCGAGTTTTCAAGAAAAGGCGAAGCAGAAGTGGAGCAGATATACTATGCCGGTGAGTTCCATGCTGCACAGTGGAATGAGACTGGCGGGTTTTCCATTGACCAGACAATCCCCAGGACATACATGAACGCGATCATTTCAAAGGTGGATGCCGGTGCCATTAGCACAGCAGGTTTGACAGTGGTAGTGGACCCTGGCTGCGGGGCAGGATGCGGAGTGACGCCCATTCTGTTAAGGGAACTGGGGTGTAAGGTTATAACCCTGAATGCCCAGCCAGACGGCACATTTCCCGGCAGGGCACCCGAACCCACAAGAGAGGAACTGGGTGACCTTATGAGTACTGTAAAAGCCGCCGGAGCCGACCTTGGCGTGGCCCATGACGGTGATGCAGACAGGGTGGCATTCGTGGATGAAAAGGGTGAGTTCCTTGACGAGGAAGACCTGCTGGCAATAATGGCCGGGTATATGCTCGAAGAGAAAAAAGGCAGCGTGGTCACCCCTGTAAGTTCTTCGCTGAAGGTGCGGGACGTGACTGAATCAATGGGTTGCGAACTCCTGTGGACAGCGGTCGGCAGCATAGACGTGGCCCGTAAGATGATAGAGACGGGTGCGGTATTCGGTGGTGAGGGCAACGGCGGCCTTATCTTCCCGGAATTCCAGTACTGCCGGGACGGTGCAATGACCGCAGCCAGGATGCTTGAGATACTTGCATCAGGCAGGAAGCTTTCAGAACTTAAACAGGGAATCCCCGAATACCACAATACAAAGAAAAAGATACATGTAAAGGACCCGAAACAGGTAGTTGAAATGCTATTGACCCGGGACCTGCATAAGGGTATTGGAAGTGCCGGAGATGTAGAGGGTGTCGGAGATGTCAAAGTGGACCGCACGGACGGACTCAAATTATGGTATCAGGATGGCTGGATACTGATCAGGCCCAGCGGAACTGAACCGCTGGTCAGGGTATATGCAGAATCCAGCACAGCCGGACGCACAGCCGAACTGGTAGAATATGGTATAAAACTCGTGGAATATAGTACAGAACTGTAGAAAAGGGTATGGAACTCATAGAATATGGTACAGGACTGTAGAAAAGGGTATGGAACTCATAGAATATGGTACAGGACTGTAGAAAAGGGTATGGAACTCATAGAATATGGTACCGACCTTGTGGAAGAGGCCGCCCGGAAAGTACGGTAAGAGGAGGAGTAACAATATGGATGTAGTAACAAAATATTATGTTGAAACAGACCTGCCCATTAAAGAAGCAGCAGGTGCCATTGCAGCCGAGCAGTCGACTGGCACGTGGACAGAGGTCAGCACCTTAAAGGAAGGTGACCCTGCACACCGGCTGGATGGAAGGGTACTGAAAGCTGAAGGTACCACAGTGGAGATCGGATTCCCTGTGGAACTGTTCGAACCCGGCAATATACCACAGTACCTCTCTGTCATTGCAGGTAACTTGTTCGGCCTGGGTGCATTAAAGAATATCAGGCTTGTTGATGTGGAATTTCCAGACGAACTGCTAAAGGCACATTCAGGGCCGCGTTATGGTATCAAGGAAGCCCGCAACATCCTGGGCGTGCATGACCGTCCCCTGGTAGGTACGATCATAAAACCAAAGGTTGGCCTGGACCCAAAGCAAACGGCACAGGTGGCATATAACGCTGCAATGGGCGGTCTTGACCTGATAAAGGATGATGAGACCCTGACAAACCAGCAGTTCTGTCCACTGGAGGAAAGGCTGGCAAAGGTCATGGATATGCTCGACAAAGCAGAAAACCAGACTGGGCAGAAAGTGTTCTATGCAGTCAACGTGACCACAGGGGCAGCGCAGATAGTGGACCGGGCACAAAAGGCAGTGGAACTGGGTGCCAATATGGTCATGGTGGACGTGCTGACATCAGGATTTGATGCATTGCAGGAACTGTCTGCCAATATTGATGTACCGATCCATGTGCACAGGACCATGCACGGTGCCATTACCCGTAACAAGAAGCACGGAATTTCCATGCTGGTAATATCAAAGCTGGTCAGGATGGCAGGCGGTACCAATCTTCATACCGGAAGCTACCATGGTAAGATGGATATTGATACTACAGAGAACGACCGCTGCCGGGATGCCCTCAGGGGTGAGTGGTCAGGTCTTAAAGGTGTATTTCCGGTTGCCTCGGGCGGCTTGAGCCCTTTGAACGTGGCACCAAACCTGGACGGCTACGGTACGGACTGTATTGTACAGGCAGGCGGCGGCGTACACGGACACCCGGAAGGTACTACCTCCGGTGCCAGAGCCATGCGCCAGGCAGTGGATGCATGGGTGGAAGGAACGTCTATTAGCGAATATGCCAAAAACCACCCTGAACTTGAAAAGGCGATTAAAAAATGGGGCTGATATTTATATATTATATCACATCATTTTATAACCATGTCATTTCATAACAAGAATATAATTACCAATTCATGTTGAGGTGAACTATTTGACATGCCCCTATATATCAGGTGTCTGGTGTAAACTGGACCCAAAATTCCATAAACCAAAGGCTGATGAACTGGAAATGTATTGCTCCAGCGATGATAACTACATCAATTGTCCTGTCTATGAAAAATACACGAGCATAGAAGGCAACGGCTGCATTTAAGAATGTCTTAATATTAATGACCATGACAGGATATGCCAGTGCCCCAGGCGCAGGTACGATAATTAATGCCATAGCTACCTGGAAAGGTTCAGCCTTCGGAATAGACTTAAAGACAAATGCAAAAGTCCGGCTAAATGATGATGATAAGATCACCGGGATCATTAAAGAAGGAGGTAACCCCGGACTTATCGAAAGATGCGTCGAACTGGTGTTTGAGCGTTTTGGTTACCAGGGCGGTGCCACAGTAACAACTTCAAGCGAGATACCTATTGCGTCGGGCCTCAAAAGCAGCAGTGCAGCTGCCAATGCTGCGGTACTATCAGCCCTGGATGCCATCGATGAAAGTATGGAACCCATAGATGCCGCCCTTATCGGTGTACAGGCTGCAAAGGATGCAGGGGTCACCATTACCGGTGCTTTTGATGATGCAGCAGCATCGATGCTGGGCGGTGTTGTGGTCACAGACAACAGGTCGTCAACCTTGATATTAACGGAAGAACTGGATTCTGAAGTAATGATCTATGTACCCCGGACACAGGCATACAGCTCACAGACAGATGTAGGGCGCTCAAGGCTGATCGCTCCCTGGGTGGATATGGCATACGAACTCTGCATCAAGGGCGAATATAGAAAGGCTATGACCTTAAACGGTTTCTTGTACTGCAGTGCACTGGGATTTGACCCTGAACCCATGATGATGGCACTGGAAACAGGCATTGAAGGTGTGAGTCTGTCAGGCACCGGTCCTGCATATACTGCATTGGCGAACGGGGAACAGGCTGGCGAACTGGCAGATGCCTGGTCGGCACTGGATGGAAAGGTTATAAGGACAAAGATAAATAATAGTGGTGCAAAGATACAAAGGTAGTGGTCCCTATGAAAAAACTTTCCGAAATTAGAATAGAGATTGAAAACATCGACATAGAGATTATCAGGTTAATAGGGAACAGGACTAACCTGGCAAAGGATGTACTTGAAGCAAAGAAACATGAAGATCTTCCTATCAATGATGAGAACCAGAATCAGGCAGTCATGGAAAGGGTTGCAAATATCGCCACCGAATGTGGCCTTGATTCAGGTGAGGTTAAAAAAATCTTTGGAATACTTATTAAGATGAGTATTGAGCGCCAGCATGAGCTTAGTGGAGAAGGCAACCTACCATAAAAAACCGCAACAATTATTGGTCGCAGCTATTTTATCAGGAATTTTATCAAGTCCCTGTCCAGCCGACTTTCACGTTCGAACTTATCAATGATCTGTTCGTCAGATAATCCTTCAGATCTTGCCGCTTTTACTTTCTCAAAAAATGCAGGGTTTATCTCATAATACTCGTTGATATCTTTTCTATGTCCCCATACATCCCCTTCCAGTAAAGCAACATTTTGCATTTTCAAGAACATCCTGGTAGAGTCTGAAATGGTTTTCATGAATGAACTGGCAACATGTATCGCCTTTAGTTTTGGGCACATGTTTGCCAGGATCATTATATCCTTATTTGACGGCCTGAATGTGAGATGTATCATCTCTTCATTTTTGTTCAGCGTATCAATTTCATCCTTAGAACTTACTACTCTAATTTTCATTTAATTCACAAATTACTAAACATCTTTATAATATTTAAGCCTTTACACTTCAGAACAAATATAATATTTTATTAAATTATTAAATGTTGATTATTAAATTTGTTTCCGTGATGTTATTAATCAGTAATATAAGTAATACCACGGCTGTCATGCACGGCAATAGAATATCCCTGCCTGGAATAATCCCTGATGGGTTCCCAATCCTCAAATCCTTTAAGGTTTTCTAATAACCTGGTCTCTTCAGTGATCTCCGCCAGAAGCCTACCCTTAAGCAGTTCGGCAAGCCTAATGGCATCCTCTTTTTTAATAGGATGTCCTACACCCCGGCATTCTGATACCTTTATATCGGGTTTTATAGCCTCATTGGTAAATGCCAGGAAGAACGGGTATGTGCTGCATATCCATGGTCTTTGCTGATATAACATGCAGGTATTGTCAGCCTGAATAAATATACAATCTCCACTGCTGTGCCTGTTAAGCACCCATTCAAAACAATGGAGGGTGCCTCTGTCGTCAGTGAACTGAGGTATTGATGGTTCACAAACCTCGTCCGGGGTCATTCCATGGGTGTCCACTATCATCTGTATCTCATCTGGGAACAGGATAACTGTGTTATCACCAGACCTGGCACGGCAGCATTCACCACACCTCATACATTCAAAACCTATTGAAACAACCTGCTTGGCCATTTCATTAATACTTAGCTTGTCTGCCATGGATTTTTTGACTTTCAGGTCACTGACAGCATCCAATATATTGAATCGCATGATCTTATCCCAATACAGAGGGTTTACCAATAAAGCGCAGGACTATCAGGATATCCTGGTATCAATTCAAAACGTGGAATAAAACTGTTTACCTGATCTTTTTAGCGGCCAGCTCGATGGCAGCGATCAAGCTATCTCTTGGCATTATTGTAGCAACCGGTATGGTGAGCACTTTTTCAACTGTTGGACTTACGATGGGGGCACATACCAGTGCCGTGGCCCCGTCCTGTTCTGCCCTTATGGCTGCCACGATCGCCTCTTCCATAGTCGTGGCCGAATATTCGCGGATGGTTATCAGCCGGCTGTCTATCTGCATCTTTTTCTCAATGATGCCATCAAGTACCGGCCTGGCCGCAATAACGGCAATAAATTCACTATGTTCAGCACCTTCCAGTTTCTTTATGGTTTTCACGATCTCCCTTACAGTCTTCATGTTGGAATCCCTGTGGCCCGATAGTATCTTATAGAGCGTACTGGCAGGTATTCCCGAAACTTTACTGAATTCTGCAGCAGTCATTCTCAGGTCATCCTTTATTACCCTGGATAAAGTTTCCTGGAACATCTCGTCTGATTCAAATGCTGCTTTAATAACTTTTTCTGCTGCGATCATTGCTTCACCTATTTATTTCCAGTTACGTTCAAGCGTTTATTAACACAATAGTATAAATTACCAATTTATTTAATACTTCTGTGCACAAAACAGCCGATAATTGGAAATGGTTATATATATACCATTCATGATTTTACATTAAAGAATAATAGAATCAAGTTACAGAGGTTTGGAAATGATAATACAACCATTGAAAATATTAGCCGCAATTCTAATAACCGGAATAATCCTTGTATCAGGATGTACGGCCCCCCAGGAAGATGAAGATGAACCGACCGGATTGACCGAACTTAGGTTCGGGTACCAGCCCAGTACTCACCAGATCGCATACATGGCCGCAGATGCCAATGGCTGGTGGCTGGAAGACCTGGCACCCTATGGCATTACATCCACCGAGGATAAACTGTTCGCGACCGGTGCCCCTGAAATGCTGGCCATGCTTGCAGGTGAGATCGATGTGGCTTATGTGGGGTCCACTCCGCCGCTGTCCGCAATAGACCAGGGACTTGAAGCAAAGATCGTAGCCGGGGCACAGACACAGGGTTCAGACCTGGTGCTGGCAAACGACCTGCCTTATGAGTCTCCACAGGACCTTATAGGTCTCAAGATAGCTACCTTCCCGCCCGGTACCCTGCAGGATACAGTGCTCAGGAAATGGCTTTTGGATAATGATATCGACCCGAAGGAGGATGTGACCATTCTAGGTATGGGCGGTGCACCTGCCATAACTGCACTGGCTTCAGGTAATGTGGATGCCGTATTCCTGCCCCACCCCAATCCCACTGTTATTGAGTCAGAAGGGTATGCCAGAGTAGTAGTACAATCCGGTGAGATGTGGCCCGATCATGCATGCTGTGTGGTACTTGTCACCCAGGAACTGATCGATGAGCACCCTGTCATTGTTGAGCAGATCATAAGGACTCATATCAAAGCCACCCGATATATTATAGATAATCCTGATGAAGCTGCCCAAATATTCTCAGATGATATCGGAGTGCCTTATAATATCTCAAGCAAATCCATACAGGACTGGGACGGAGAGTGGGTTAGTGATCCTAACATTGAACTGGCTACCGCACTGGAATATGCCAAAGTGCAGTATGACCTGGGATATACGGACAAACTGCTGACACAGGATGACCTGTTCGACCTGAGTTTCTACAATAAGATAATAGCTGAGATGGATGAAGAGTAAAGCTCTTCATCCATTAACCCCTTTTTTAGGTGCATGGTACAATCCATGGATATAAGGAGACGGATACTTGAAATTACATCCGTAGCATCTGCTATCATTATATGGGAGATCACTGCAAGGATCATCAATAAAAAATATATCCTGCCCAGTTTTTCAGAAGTAGGTGCTGCTTTTTTAGAACTTGTCAGTGAGGGCGAACTATACAGGGATACAATTACCAGCCTAAACTATTTTGCCATCGGGATGGGAGCAGCCATTGCAGTCGGTATCCCCTTAGGTATCATGATGGGATGGTTCAAGACCTTTGATAAGGCAGTTGACCCGATCATCGAGATAATACGCCCCATCCCGCCACTGGCATGGATAACTTTCGCCATCATGTGGTTCGGGCTTACAAAATATGCCGCAGGATTTGTTATCTTTGTGGGAGCGGTGTTCCCCATACTTGTGAACACCTACACAGGATTCAGGAACACACCAAGGGTCCTGGTGGAATCGGGAAAGGTACTGGGTTGTATTAAAAACAGGGACCTGATCTTCAGGATCGCCCTGCCTGCGGCCCTGCCTGCGATTGCAACTGGTGTTCGTGTGGGCATGGGAGTGGGCTGGATGTGTGTAGTGGCAGCAGAACTGTTTGCCGTAAGTAAATACGGCCTTGGCTGGAAGATATGGTTCTGGAACGATCTGCACCATATGGACATAGTGCTGACATATATGCTTGTGCTTGGCCTGATCGCATTGGTGATTGACAGGCTTTTCAGGTATATCGTACAGGAATGGTGGCTGAAATGGCAGACAGGGGTTGTTGTATAGAAGGATTATGCTATGCTTTCAATAAAAAACCTCAATAAAACATACCATACCGAGGAAGGCGACGAGGTCGTTGCACTATCAGATATAAACCTTGATGTGGCTGATAAGGAATTCGTCTGCTTCATTGGTCCGTCCGGATGCGGGAAGACCACACTATTAAGGATTACGGCAGGACTTGAGAAACCTGACAGCGGGACATTGACCGTGAACAATGAGCCCATAACAGGACCCGGGCCCGACAGGGGTATGGTATTCCAGGAATATTCATTGTTCCCGTGGAGGACGGTACTTAAGAATGTTACCTTCAGTCTCGAATTGAAAAAAGTCCCGAAAAGTGAAAGGGAAAAGATCGCAAGAAACTGTCTGGAACATGTTGGGTTGTCAAAGTTTGTTGACAGTTATCCCCATGAACTGAGCGGCGGCATGAAACAGCGTGTGGCCATTGCCCGTGCAATAGTGAACGACCCTAAAGTACTGTTAATGGACGAACCTTTCGGAGCAGTTGATGCCCAGACCAGGAACAGATTGCAGCATGAATTGTTAAATATATGGGAGAAGAAGAAAAAAACCGTGCTGTTCATTACCCACAGTGTGGATGAGGCCGTATTCCTTGCAGACAAGGTGGTTGTGTTCACGGCCAGGCCCGGCAGGATAAAGGAAGTGATCAGTATCGACCTGCCCAGACCAAGAGAAAGGACCAGTTTTGAGGCAAATGCGGTCCGGGAACATTTATTAGCTACACTGGGCGCAGAAATACAGGCTGCAATAGACTAATATATCCCAGGATAGTAATGTTTTCATTATTAATTTATTAAATTTTAAATTACTAAATTATTAAAATGGTGACTTCATGGAATTATCAGTCCAATCAATTGACATTAATGTAGGCAAACACAAGGTGGTATTAAACAACCAGGACGCAAGGGAACTGGGAGTAATGGCAGGGGACAGGGTCAGGCTCAAGGACCACGGGTACCTCACTGCCATTGTCGATACTACGGATGATATGATCAGCCAGGGTACTATGGGGGCATATCATGAGGTTATGGAACACATCGGCGGGACTGGTACCATTGATATCACACCTGCCACAAAACCTGCATCAGTCAGAACTATTAAGAAAATAATGAATGCCCAAAAGATCAGCCGTGAAGAAATCTACGAGCTGGTTGACGACATCGTAAAAGAGAATCTTAGCGATGTTGAGCTGGCTGCATTCATAACAGCAACCCACATGAACTGCCTGCCTGCCCAGGAGACCGAATGGCTGACCAGGGCAATGATTACTACTGGTGAGAAGATCGAGTTTGATACCCATCCGATCATGGACAAGCACAGTATCGGGGGTGTACCAGGGAACAAGATATCACTGCTTATTGTACCCATAGTAGCAGCTGCCGGTCTACTGATACCCAAGACCAGTAGCCGGGCTATTACAGGTGCAGGAGGTACTGCTGACCTGATGGAAATACTTGCCCCTGTAGAATTCCCGGCAGATGAGATCAAATCCATGACAGAGAAAGTAGGTGGTGTTATTGTCTGGGGCGGTGCCACAAATATAGCGCCTGCTGATGATAAACTGATCAGGGTGGAATACCCGCTGTCGCTGGACCCGAGCTGCCAGTTGCTGGCTAGTATCATGGCCAAAAAAGGTGCTGTTGGTGCCGATTGTGTTGTCATAGATATTCCTACCGGGACCGGAACCAAGATATTGAATGTGGAAGAGGGCAGGGCCATGGCCAGGGGTCTTATCGACCTTGGAGCCAGGCTGGGAATGCAGGTTGAATGTGCAATGACCTATGGTGCATCGCCTGTAGGCAGGACAGTCGGCCCCGGACTGGAGGTAGTGGAGGCCCTTAAAGTGCTGGAAACTATGCAGGGTCCAAACAGCCTTATCCAGAAAAGCGTGGGTCTTGCAGGTCTGTTGCTTGAGATGGGCGGTGCCACCGGTAAGGGGGAGGGTCGGAACATGGCCTATGAGATCCTGAGGTCAGGTAAAGCACTTGCAAAATTGCGCGAGATCATAGAGATACAGGGCGGGAACCCTGATGTTACTGTAAGTGATATTCCTATCGGGGACAAAACGGCACAGATAGTAGCCCCGACCAACGGATATGTAGTAGAGTTCCATAATAAACGCATTGTTGAGATCGCCAGGCTGGCCGGTGCGCCCAATGATAAAGGGGCAGGGGTCCTGATCCATAAAAAGAAGGGTGAGACTGTTGAGAAAGACGAGCCCATACTAACGATCCATGCCGAAAAGGAATGGAAGCTTACCAATGCTGTCAACAGTGCAAAAAAAAACCTGCCTATTATAGTGGAAGGGATGTTGCTGGAAACCGTACTGGGTCACAGTGAAATATAATCCGGCTTCCATGGATATGATCAAATTTCCATATAGAGATGGGATCAGGCTTCCATATATTCTGTCATTCTCTTTGAATGCTGGTCAACCAGGGTTGTCTCCAGTTTGAATGAATAAAAAAATATGACCGAACCTTCCGGGACATCATCCCATAGGTGGGTGTCCACACATTCCTTCCCGAACTCTTCCACAAGGCCCTGGTAAGTGGCCGCCTCTATCTTATCCACGTTTATAGCAAAATCTTCCAGTTGTTTTTTCTGGCTGTTTCTTACTCTGTAAACGCCTTTGTTGTAGAACAAAGGTGAGACTAATGTGCTGTTACCGTTCTGGAGCGTTTCGTCAATCTTATAAGAATCCAGCTCAATTATGTTACCTATCCTGGATATGTCAAGCTTTTCTTCCACGCTGGTACCTCCATAGAAATATTTGTCTATGTATATTATACAAATTCAATAGTTTTACACAATATATAAAATCATGCATTTTTATCCAGTATCTCCGAACAATATGTCCATATGAGATAGCCCCCTCTATCCTACATACAAATTAAGCTCCCCACAGCAGAGCAGAATGTCTGATAATTCAAAATTTCAAGAAAAAGAAACAAAATTAGACATTTAAATCAAAAAAGAAGGAATAAAATTATTACTGCCAGTAATTGTCGGACAGCCTGCAGAACTGTGGGGTATAACGAATAAGATAAATGAACCTAAAGAAAGTTGGTAAGTTATTCGATGATACTGTTTATCATGGTAACTTTTATTGTCTATTACGTTGTCTATAATTATTGAATATCCAAATTATATGGAGTGAAATAATACTATGTCTGAAAGAAAATATCTAATAGAATCTAGGCGTTATATCGGCGGTGATGGAAATACGACCTTTGACAGCTGGACTGCATCAGCCACGGTCATTGAAGTAAAACATGAAGAACAATACTTGGTATTCTTCCCGCTTGAAGGGGACTGTGCAGGTAAAAAACATAATATCCCATTCAGTAATATCCATATTGTACGTGAACTCTAATCTTTGATAAAGTCAAACGTTGCGACGGCACACCCAACTATAACAGAACTGTAGGTCACGATATGCCGTCGCATTGTAGTTTTTTTATCTCAATCGTTATACCCCGCAGCTCTGCTGCGGTTGGGACAAACCTAGTAACAACTTCTAACCTGAAGTACTTATTAACATATATGACCGAGTTAAAACATGCATGCCACTGTGTTTATAAAATTCGGTAACATGTGGTTTTTTGCATGAAAACGAAACTACAAAGCGATGGCACGTCATGCCCCGCAGCTCTGCTGCGGTTGGGTGTGCCATCGCAACGTTTGACTTGAAATCCAAAAGTTTCATTTGCTTGCAACCTTCATTTTCTCCTTAATCTTTTCTTTCCCTGATAACAGATCCAAATTCCCTTGATACTGATTTCCCAAGTTCGGCAGAAGAAAAACATACATCTTTTCGAACCATTTGTCCAAAAATTTAGAAAACCACAATCAATCGATACCATTCAATATCTAATGAACAAATTTGTTTTCAAAATCTACATGCGGAAAGTGAGAGTCATATTCATTACCAACTAGCAACTTTAATTATACAATGCGTTGTATCTAATTATTGTAAATCCAAATTAAATGGAGTGAAAAAATTACCATGTCTGAAAGGAAATATATAATTGAAACCAAGCGTTATATCGATGATAAAGGGAACACGATATTTGACAGCTGGACCACATCAGCCAAGATCGTTGAAGTAAAACATGAAGATCTATACCTGGTATTCTTCCCGCTTGAAGGGGATAATGCAGGTAAAAAACATTATATCCCTTTTGCTAATATCCATATTGTGCGTGAACTCTGATCTTAATAGGAATTACTTCCATATTGGATATTAGCTTTCTATTTTTTTCATATTACCGGATATTAGCTTAAGCTTTCTAATTAAGCCTCTGGCAAAACCCACATAACGTCTTTAAAACCATAAATTCTTCTTATCCCTAAAATTTACTTCTAAGCCCTTAGATTTACAAATTACTGAAAGCACTTGGTGCCCGATTAAGTCGTGTCTTCACACTTAAAAAGCTGTCAATGCCGTAATTAAAGCCGCAATGTTTGAAACCGAAACAAAATTCAGTTAAAGTGGAATGAAAGTTTCACTTGATGGGTTCTGGGCCGGATCGGCTATATACTAATCACCTATTTTCACTGCATCTATCCAGATGTCCTGTTTCGGGTCATAGAATTTATCATCCTGTAGATAATCCGGCACCATATCCACACCCAGCGTCAAATTTTCATCCCAGTAGGCAAGATCATCCTTCCCGAAATGCGACCCGTCCGGCCTTACATGTTCAGCCCAACAGGAAAACACATTGCAGACTTTAACAGACTGGCACTGTTCTTATTAGCTTTCCCCACATCATCTGCCGAATGTTCCCTGCCGCAGCCACCGGCAGGGTACCCGGAACCACCATTGATTCAGTTCCGCCTTGCCATCACAACAAGCGCAATCCCAAGCAGCGCACCCACCACCCCGAATCCGGGCGACCCCTGGGATGGGGGGTGGTCAGTGGACGAGGGGTCAGAAGTAGTACGGGTGGGGGCGGGGCCTAAGTATTGCTCGTCGAGGATGTAGGGATTGGCGATGGTGAAATCTATTGATTCGTAATCATCAACTGCTTTAGTAAATTGTACATAAACATTAATGGGAGCATTTCCATTAGTCCATTCACCTGTAGGAGCAATTATCCATGTATAAGTTTCTGTCCAACCTGGTTCTACATTCAAAGCATCTATGCGTTTATCAATTTCACTTGGACCAGATAACACTTGATATGACTTAGAAACAAGAGGATTATCTAAATATGTAGCAACATGACATTTTACCTTAGATGTTACTTCTACTTTTATTTCAATAGGTTCAGATGTTTTCAATTGAACATTTTCAACTGTAGCCTCTTTTCCATTAAACCATGCATTAACTGTTCCATATTCATTTTCAATCGGTTCAGCAATAACTAAATTTAAATTCGCAAATATAAACAACGTAAATATCAAAATCTTAATTTTCATCATTTCACATCCTTAAGTAAAAATATTTCCATAGTCTTCAGAATCTTCTGTGATACCACCCTCACGATCTCCAATTAATTTGTTTGGTGGAACAATCATGAACGTTCCAGTAGTGAAACTAAATTCTATTGGCAAATTATCTCCCACTGGTAACAAATTTGAAGGGTCATATACTGGTTGCCTTTTTCTAGTATAAATCTGCGCCTCATGCCCGAACATCGGGTTCGGATGTACCTCATTATCTGCATCCACAACTGTAAACCCATCGATCCGCCCCTCCACATTGATCATCCAGCTATTGAACTGCACCACATAATTGGGCGGCGGCAACACAGGCACACCAGTAGACCCAAAAAAGCACACATTCCGCACACCCAGATTAATCAACTGCTTACCGTCGTCAGAATCCTCGAAAAGATAATCCGGCTCCACATCCACACCCAGCGTCACATTCTCCTCCCAGTACGCAATATCATCCACATCATACTTCGTCCCATTGTCTCGCACATGTTCTGCCCTCATGGTCAGCCCAATAGGAAAACACAGCGCAGACTTTAACAGACTGGCACCGTTATTATTAGCTTCACGCACATCCTCTGCCGATTCATTGAATTTCTCATCTATCTGCCCGTCGATGTTCCCTGCCGCAGCCATATACTGCTCATCCACCTGGTGCAGCACCTCATCCACATACCACTCCCGCACATGGCTGATGGTTTTAGCACTGCAACTGGAATACTTACTACCATCATGATACCTTGCCTTATCCACATACCTGCTCTGGTTCGCCTCGATCTTGTTCGTAAGGTCAATAGCAGTTGCCCGCATGGCATCAGCAGGATTGGGATACTCCATATAATTAATGTCCGGGCTCAGGTGCACATCACTTCGTATCTGCCCGGTGATCTTATCCACCGCACACCACGCCTTAACCCACGTTTAGAGCATGTGCACCCGGACCCGGGCCGCATAGCATCGGCAGGGCACCCAAAATCACTATTGGTTCAGCTCCGTCTTGCCATCACCACAAGCGCAATTCCAAGCAGCGCACCCGCCGCCCCAAACCCTGGCGATCCCTGTGATGGGGGCTGGTCAGTGGATGAGGGGTCGGCGGCAGTGCGGGTGGGGGTGGGGCCAGAGTAGTGTTCATTATGGACCACGATATTGGCTGCTGTGAATTTAAATGGATAGCCTTCTTTCTCATCTCGATCATAGAAGGTAAAAGCAATATTTAACGGAATAGTCCATCCTGCGGCTTCATCTGTTGGCCGCACAATCCATTCGAAAGTAACTGTTTCACCTGCGTTATGATCAAATTCCCTGGCAGTATCAGTAAATTCACTTGAACCTTTAATCACTTCAAATGGTTGATCTACATTTTTATAACCAAAACCTGAAGCTGAAAGGGCTGTGGAAACATCAACGTTTTTTTTAAGGTATACTACTGCTTTAATAGTGGCTGGCTCGCCCACTTTTAATTCAGCATCATAAACTGTACATTTTTTGTCATTAAAATATACTGAGCCATTGGCCAACTCATTTTCAAAAGCACTAACATTACAAGTTAAGTAAATCAACACAAATAACAACATTATTTTATTAACTAATTTCATATTATCCATCCTTCGTTTATTGCTCCTATCGAGTTTTCAATAGTTCCACCTTCACGTCTATCACCCACCCCTTTTGGACCTGGAGGGACAAAAATAAAAGTTCCGGTAGTAAATTCAAATTCAATTGGATCATTGTTGCCTACAACTGATCCAGTAGCTGAATCACGAATATCTCTATAATCTTCTCTTGAAAATATCTGTGCTTCATGCCCAAATATTGGGTGTGGATGACATTCATTATCAAAATCATATAATTGAAATTGATAGAATTCCCCTTTTACCCGGATCTTCCACATATTAGTAGTTACTACCCAGGCTGTACTGGGCGATGGCGGCAAGACCTGCTGTCCGCCATTTTTTAGAGGAATTGTATTTAAGGCAACATCAGCAAAAGCATTGATATTTTGCAGCGAAAGGGGAATGAATGTCTCACTTGATGGATTCTGGGCTGGATCGGCTATATATTTATTATTTATTTCCACTGCATCTATCCAGGTGTCCTGTTCAGGGTCATAGAATTTGTCATGCCGGAGGTAATCCGGCACCATATCCACACCCAGCGTCACATTCTCATCCCAGTAGGGAAGTTCATCCATCCCATACTTCGTCCCATCATCCATCACATGCTCTGCCCTCATGGTCAGCCCTATTGGAAAACACAGTGCAGACTTTAACAGACTGGCACCGTTATTATTAGCTTCCCGCACATCATTTGCCGATTCGTTGAACTTGTCATCAATCTGCTCGTTGATGTTCCCTGCCGCACCATTATACTGCTCATTCACCTGGTGCAGCACCTCATCCACATACCACTCCCGCACCTGGCTGATGGTTTTAGCACTGCAACTGGAATACTTCCCGCCGCTATAATATCTGGCCTTATCCACATACCTGCTCTGGTTCGCCTCGATCTTAGCAGTCAGGTCCAGGGCCGTTGCCCGCATGGCATCAGCAGGATTGGGATACTCCATATAATTAATGTCCGTGCTCAGGTGCACATCACTTCGTATCTGCCCGGTAATCTCATCCACTGCATCCTGTGCCTCTCCTGCCAGCCAGCCCGGTGCTATCACATTAAAAGTCCTGGCATCATAATTATCGCCATCCAAACCCATGTTCTTAACATTTGACTCAATGTTGAGGTCAAAGGTATCGCTCTTATAGCTGTCATATGCTTCTTTTAGACTGGTGTCAGTATGTGTGGCTGCATATTCCACATCCTTCGAAGTATATGCGTCCTCAATATCATTGCCTGTGGAAATGGTTGTTCCGGCATAATTCAACGGAATAGAGGTCACTGAATTCTCCTTTGCCTTCAGTGTAACAGTTACTCTATCCTCCCTGGTATCAATAGTCGTAATCTCATTATGTTCGGTACGGTAGCACGTATCCATATATGTTTCAGTACAGGTATCAGGATTACCCTCAGAATCAGTACACGAAACTTTCCTGGTCTTCTCGCATGCATATTCCACTTTATAATAATGCCGCCATACATGCTCCCTGGTCCATGAAGCCTCCCAGATCTCACCGTAAAGATTTCCAGGAACATATGCATCCCTCGGAACAGTCCCCACCTGGCTCATATTATCAGGTTCACCCCAGCTATCTGTCGAGTGATCACTCTCATACCCGTCATGGTTCCCGAGTACAGTTGTCACTTGCCTGTCAATTCCAGTGGCAAGAGTTGTTGAATATACCTGGGGAATGATGTCCTGTATCTGGCTCCTCACCGCAGATCCGTCAGGCATTGAATCATTGTTGAGAAAATCAGTGATCGGCGTGGCATTATAATCAATGTGCAGCGCCGCATCCAATGCTTTTGTGGCATTGTCGATGTCCCCTGTGGACATGGCAGCATCGGCGTTGGGATCGACCTGGTAACTGCCATTGACCAGTTCGGCACTGCTTAAGAATTCGGCCATGTCAAGTTCTTTTTTGCCT